>CAZMRS010000116.1:4223-7081 GCA_964568435.1 uncultured Boseongicola sp.
GGAGGCGCTCGGCATCCCGAAGCCCCGACGTGACCCCACGCGGCAGGTCAACCTGGCTTCGGTCGCCGGTGATAACCATACGGCTTCCCTCGCCGAGGCGGGTGAGGAACATTTTCATCTGCATCGACGTCGCGTTCTGGGCTTCGTCCAGCACCACGAAGGCATTCGAAAGCGTGCGCCCGCGCATAAACGCCAAAGGCGCAATCTCGATGCGTTTTTCTTCGATCAACTTCGCGACCTGCTTGCCCGGAAGAAAATCCCCGAGCGCGTCATAGAGTGGCTGCATATAGGGGTCGACTTTGTCCTTCATGTCCCCCGGCAAGAAGCCGAGCCGCTGGCCTGCTTCAACCGCCGGACGGCTTAGGATGATCTTGTCGACATGGCCGCCAATGAACATGTTCACGCCCACAGCCACAGCGAGGTAGGTCTTGCCTGTGCCTGCCGGTCCGACGCCGAATGACAGCTCATTCTTGAAAAGAGCGCGCACATAGTCTTTTTGCGCGTCGGTGCGCGGCTCAACCAGTTTCTTGCGGGCTTTGATCTCAACGCGACCACCCTGGAACAACTCCATTTGATCGCCGGGGCGATTGCCGGTGCCACGTGCCGAAGCACCCATACGAATTTCAGCGTCGATATCGCCGGGCGTCACCTCTTTACCAGCCTCAAGGCGGGCATAGAGCGCGTTCAACACATCGCCTGCTTTCTTCTGCGATCCCGGCTCCCCAAAAATCACGAGCTGATTGCCCTGATGGACAAGCTGTACATCAAGCGCTGCTTCGATCTGTGTGAGGTTGCGATTGAACTCTCCAAAGAGGTCGATCAGCAAACGATTGTCGGGAAACTCGAGGCGCGTCTCTTGGGCGTCTTCATGGGGTGTCGGCAGGGTCAACTCACCAATGGCCAAATATACAAACTCCGAAAAATGACTGCTTCCTTGGCCCCATGCTGCCAAGGGATATGGTCCGGTGCAAGCATATCTCGGCATTTTTCACAAGAACGTCACGAAATGTAGCGTTTCCGAGCATGCGCTTGTGAGAAATCAGAAAATACGCACTCATTCACCCCTACGGTTGACTGAATAGCTCGAATCGATTAATTCATCCATATGGTTGAACGAGAAAACGACGCTCAATTGACGGCAATTCTGAAAGCTGCGGCGGACCCCACGCGGCGGCACATTCTGACGCTTTTGGCGCAGCATGGTCCGATGCGTGTGACCGATCTGGCGCAGCAATTCGAGATGAGCCTCAATTCGGTGTCAAAGCACATCAAGACGCTGGAAAGCGCCGATCTCGTCAGCCGGAAAACCCTCTGGCGGGAACACATGATCGAGCTTCACCCCGATCGCCTGCACTTGATCGACGCCTGGTTCAAAGACCTGAGATCGATCTGGGCCATGCGGTTGGAGACCCTGGATATTCTTGTTGCAAAGGACGACACAGATGACTGACACCGCCACCGAGCTTCGCCTCGAAACATCCCGCGTGATCAACGCAAGCCGCGAAACCCTTTTTGACGCCTGGCTTGATCCCGAAATGCTCGCCAAGTTCATGACGCCGGGCCCGAACATGAGTGTTCCTGAAGCAACCAGCGACGCGGCCGTTGGTGGACGCTTCCTCGTTGTCATGCGCGCAGGCGACCAGGACATGCCACACGCGGGCACCTACAAAACGATCGACCGGCCGAACCGTCTTGCCTTCACCTGGGAGTCACCGTTTTCGTCGATGGAAGACAGCACTGTAACCATCGACTTTGAAGAGGTCGACGGCGGCACCAATGTGCGCCTGACGCATGTGCGCTTTGAAAGTGAGGAAAGCCGCGACAATCACATGGGTGGCTGGACGCATATCCTCGAAAGCCTCGCGGCTAGGTTCTGAGGGCCGGAGAATGGAAGCTGAAGCTCTTAATATCCCGGCCGTTATCCTTGGTGCGGCACTTGGATTTGTGCTTGGCATGATCCTTTATCACCCGCGCGTGCTTGGCACGATCTGGGCGAATGGATCGGGCGTCGATCTGGGTGGCAGCCCGCCGGTTTTGGCATTTCTGTTGCAGATACTTGGTTTGACCTCGCTGGCCATTGTCATTGGCATGACGGCCACAGTCAACTTCCTTGGAACCGCAGTACTCGCCATTCTTGCCGCCATGTTCCTCGTCGTCGGTGGCGGTGCGTTTACCGGCAAATCCAATGGCACTCTGCTGACAGATGGCCTTTACATCTTCGGTGCGGGCGCGCTGATGATCGTGGCCCAGGGCATTCTTTGACAGGTATTCGGGCTGGCCTTAACTGGCTGGCCCGACAACCTCACCTGCCAGTGAATTTGATGCACTTTCCACGATGCGCACGCGGGCCAGATCACCACGGCTTACGGCATCAGACGTCACATGAACGGCGTGCAGATACTCTGATTTACCGACCATCTGCCCCGGAAGGCGCCCGGATTTTTCAAACAACACGGTGACATCGCGCCCGACCATTGCGTCCTGGGTCGCTTTCTGTTGCTTGGACAACAGTGCCTGCAAGCGTTGGAGCCTTTCGTCGGCCTCGGCCGCGTCGACATCGGCACGCTCAGCTGCAGGTGTGCCCGGACGTGCCGAGTATTTGAAACTGTAGGCCTGGCCGTATCCGACCTCTTCAACCAGCGCCAACGTATCGCGGAAGTCTTCCTCGGTCTCGCCCGGGAAGCCGACGATGAAATCACCCGAAAGCAGCAGGTCCGGACGCGCTTTGCGGATACGTTCGATCAAGCGGACATAGCTCTCAGCCGTGTGCTTGCGGTTCATGAGTTTCAGGATTTTGTCCGAGCCAGATTGCACCGGTAAGTGCAGGTAGGGCATCAGTTTTTCACAGTCACCATGGG
>CAZMRS010000117.1:0-6954 GCA_964568435.1 uncultured Boseongicola sp.
TTCCACCATCGGTTCTTCCAACAACAAAACCGGAGCCGCATCATCCGCCGCATCGGTGGAAACCTCGACATTACCAACACCCTGCCGCTCTTCGCGCGCTACCTCATCCACCACAACAACCGCAGGCCCAGGGGAAACAAGCTCCGCAGGTGGTGTCATTAGATCCCGCCCCGGAGGGCTCACCAAAAACACTCCGACTGCTACTATGGCCGTCGTCGCCGTCAATCCACCCCGCGTTGTCAAAGCTGTCATCATCGTTCTCACTCCATGTCCAAGGCGTGCAAACCTCGCACGCTTGGGAGTAAGACGACGCTCACCTGCCAATTCTTGGGATCGCGCAAAACTTTCTTCCGCGGCACGCAAATGCGCCTGCTTTACGTCAGCATCCGCACGCGGTGTCGCCACATCCATGGCCGCCTTCAGATCGTCCAACGGATCGCTCATGCTTCGGCCTCCTTCATCTCTTTCAATCGCCGCTTCACCTCAGAAACGCGCCAGGCCACCGTGCCTTCACTCACGCCAAGAATTTCCGCTGCCTCGCCCTGGGTCAGCCCATCGTCGAGTACCAAAGCCATCGTATCGCGCAAATCCTCGGGCAGGGCCGACAACGCCGCCTGTAGCCAACTCAAAGCTTCCGAGGCCTCTACAGCCTCCGCACGACGCGCCACCTCAACTTCGCCCCAGCCTTCCGCCGCCCTAGCAAAAGTCGCCGCGCGACGCCGCCGGTCATGCGCCGCGTTCACCACCACACGATAGAGCCACGTGGTAAACCGCGCCTCGCCGCGAAACGCGCCCAACTTCCTCGGCAAAGCCACACAAACGTCCTGGCACAGATCTTCGGCTTCCGCCTTTCGCCCCGTCAGACGAAAGGCCAGCCCAAAGATCCGGTCGTAATGCCGCTCCACCAAACTGGAAAATGCCTGAGCATCCCCGGCGTTCGCGGCCCGAACCAGTGCTTCGTCAGAGGTCACCATGCGCATCACGTTGTCTATGACGCGCGCCGTTCGTCAATCCTTGGCGGCAAAATCCACTTTTCTCATTCTTTCTGGCAAAAATACTCTCAGGGAGAGCACGAGAGGGGTGATACCCCTCTCGTCGAACGTGGCCGCGGAGCCCGAAGGGGCTCCGGGGGCGCAGAGCACTAGACGCTCACACAGACGTACTTCATCTCGAGGTAATCCTCGATGCCATGGTGCGAGCCTTCCCGACCAAGACCGGACTGCTTAACACCACCAAACGGAGCAACTTCGGTTGAAATGATACCAGTGTTCACACCGACAATGCCGTATTCCAAAGCTTCAGACACTTTGGCAACGCGCGACAACCCGCCCGAGTAGAAATACGCCGCCAATCCGAAGATTGTATCGTTGGCGTACCCGATCACCTCGTCATCGGTCTCAAACCGGAACAGCGGCGCCAAAGGACCAAAGGTCTCCTCCTGCGCCACTTTCATGTCCTGAGTGACACCCGTGACTATGGTCGGCTCAAAGAACATGCCACCCATCTCATGCGCCTTGCCACCAGTCAGGACGCTACCCCCCTTGGAGGTCGCATCCGCGATGTGATCCATCACCTTGTCCACCGCAGCAGGCTCAATCAACGGCCCCAGATCAGCGCCCTCCAAACCATCACCCACTGTCATCTGCGCCAGGCGCACCGACAGTTTCTCAGCAAAGGCATCGTAAACACCGTCCTGCACATAAATCCGGTTAGCACACACGCAGGTCTGCCCGTTGTTGCGGAACTTACACGCAATCGCGCCTTCCACAGCCGCATCCAAATCCGCGTCGTCAAAGACGATGAATGGAGCGTTCCCGCCCAATTCCATCGAACACTTCATCACCTGATCCGACGCTTGGCGCAACAAGATGCGTCCAACTTCGGTCGATCCGGTGAACGACAGTTTCGTCACAGTATGGTTCTCGCAGAACTCTTTGCCGATCCCCGACGAGTCCGTCGACGGCGCAACCGTCAGCAACCCTTTGGGCAACCCTGCCCGGTCTGCCAAAACACCCAACGCCAACGCCGACAAGGGTGTCAGAGTCGCCGGACGCACGAGCATCGAACACCCGGCCGCCAATGCTGGCGCAACTTTCCGCGTGATCATGGCGTTCGGGAAATTCCAGGGCGTGATCGCCGCACAAACACCAATCGGCTGCTTCAATACAGTGATCCGCTTGTCGGGCTGGTGCCCCGGGATCGTCTCGCCATAAACGCGCTTCGCTTCTTCACCGAACCACTCAATGAAAGACGCACCATAGATGATCTCGGCCTTGGCTTCGGCCAGCGGCTTGCCCTGCTCCGCCGTCAGGATCATCGCAAGATCATCGGCGTTCTCCATCAAAAGATTGTACCAGGCCCGCATCACATTCGCGCGTTCCTTGGCCGTCTTTGCCGCCCAGTCCTTTTGCGCAACACGCGCGGCTTCAATCGCGTCTGCAAGCTGCGCACGGTCAACATCGGCAACGCTCGCGATCACATCGCCGCGCGCCGGGTTCACAACGTCAAAGGTCTTCCCACCAGGCCCATCGACCCACTCGCCCGCCATATAGGCTTGCGTTACAAGCAACTCAGGGTCGCTCAGCATACCCCGCAAATCAGTCACAGATTTCAACATCTCATTCCTCCCCAGGGTCTGGTCACAGCACGCGCAACGTGCTTTTCATCTGGCTCTATAGCCGATGTGCTGCGGGAAGGAAGAGATGAAAAACGATATAGCGTATAACAATCTCGATTTTATCCCAGGTGCTGAAGGGTACTTTGAGCGCTGGGCCGACGAAGCACAGGATTTTCGCGCGTCTGAAGCGGCCGTTGGCCGAGCACGTCTCAACGTGCCCTATGGTCCAACCGAGCGCGAGAAATTCGACCTCTTTCACCCCGCAGGCCGCGCCGAAGGTCTCATTGTCTTCATCCACGGAGGATATTGGCGCAGGTTCGATCGCGGCTACTGGTCCCACTTCTCCCGTGGCCTCACCCAGTCCGGCCTCGCCGTCGCCATGCCGTCCTACCCGCTCGCACCTGACGCTCGGATACACCAGATCACTCACACCGTTGCCAAGGCGGTCACAGCGGCCGCCAATCTCATCCAAGGTCCGATCACGATCACCGGTCATTCCGCCGGGGGCCACCTTGCAGGCCGCATGCTCTGCCGAGACGTCGCAATACCGGAGGCCGTGCGAGAGCGCGTCCAGCGCGCCGTACTCATCTCTCCCGTTGCGGTTCTCGCACCACTTCTGGAAACGACCATGAACGAGACATTCCGCCTAGACGCCGACGAAGCCGAAAGCGAAAGCCTGACGCCCCACACGCCCATGGATGTGCCGATCACCACATGGGTTGGCGCCGAAGAACGTCCCGCTTTTCTCGATCAAAATCGGTGGATTGCTGAAGCTTGGGGCGCAGAAGAGCGTATGGCACCCGGGCGACATCACCTCGATATCCTCGAAGACCTCGAACACGCTGACAGTCCATTGGTGCGCTCAATCTTAAGCACCTAAGGCGCTATCCAAACTTTGCTTTCCACGTCGGAAACGGATCACCGTCCGCCGGTGTCGCCTCGTATACGGCCCGCGCAATGGCGCGCGACACACACGTGGCCGCCAGATGCCCAAGCATCAAGATATCCTCGAACGCCGCCTCTTTCTTTTCGGTCGAACAGGCAAAAATCAGATCCCCATCCACCGGCATATGCGACGGAACAATAGCTCGCGCGATTCCGTCATGGGCGGCCATGGCCAACCGTGTCGCCTGCGCTGGTGTCAGAGCAACATCTGTCGCGACAATGCCAATCACCGTATTCTGATCCAAAAGCTTCTTCAGTTTGGGCGGCGGCGCGTGATCGGGCGAAACACCAAGACCGCCAAACTCATCACCGATCTCCCAGGCCCCGGCCCAGAAATGACTGGTCTCTCCCACAGTCGCCTGCCCGACCGCGTTCATTGCCATCAAAGCACCTACAGTAATGCCGCTCTCGGTCATAACCGACGCGGATCCGATGCCGCCCTTTAATCCGGAAACAAGCGCACCCGTCCCAGCACCATGCGTGCCAAGCTGGACCTCCTCCGAGCGCGCCCGGTACGCGGCCTCGCCCAATGCCCGATACGGGTCATCCGAGAACGCCTTTTCGCCCCCATTTCCCAGATCAAACAGGATCGCCCCCGGCACAATCGGCACACGCCCTGCATAGGTTTCAAAACCGCGCCCTTCGTCCGCCATGGCCAGCATCACACCTTGTGCCGCCGACAACCCAAACGCTGACCCACCTGACAACGTCAACGCATCAACCCGCTCCACCAGAGTGTCAGGTCGCAACAGGTCCGTCTCCCGCGTCCCCGGCGCGCCGCCCATCACATGAACGCCCGCCACCATGGGCGCATCACCCACAACGACGCTGACACCGGACTTCAAAACGGGATCGTCCGACTGACCAACCGTCAACCCAGGCACATCCGTAATCAGATTGCGTGCACCTGCCTTCACACCCACCCCCTGCCGTCAGGCACCTCTATGATCTCACCGGCAAACCGCCCGAGCAGCTTCAAATCAGACCCCGAGCCTGGAAAATCTCGGCGCGCGGTCAGCCCGGAAGGCCGCACCACAATCACCGTATCCAAGTCTCCCATCAACTCCTCAATGCGCGCCACAATGGCCGGGCGAAAATAATGCGCCAAACGCACTGGTCTTGCGTCCTGGATCACGTCCACCTCTGCCAGATCAAACTGCAACCCGTAACGCGACGCTTCCTGCAGAAGAAAGTTGAAGGCCGCGGGCTGGCTTTCAAAGTTTCCCGCCATCACGGTCAGCAATGTCGGCACCTTCGCACCGCTCATGCCCGGCCCCATGCCAGAGGTCGCCATCCGCCAAAAGTGACCAAATCGCTCATAGACCCAAGGTGAACCATAAGCCGTTCAAGGGAAAGCCCTTGCGAGCCCGCCCCATCAAGCCCTATCTGACGTCATAGAGATAACCGGAGACCCCGATGACCTACATCAAATGGACGTTTCGCATCATTCTGATCCTGCTCGTCGGCGGCATACTCCAATACAACCTTCCCGACCGTAACATCGTGCGCATCGTGAACACGGAAGTGCGCCGCGTCGATTTCGGCATGAACGCGTTCTTCTGGCAGAACTCTGGCGCGGGTGACGCCGTGTCGAGCGTCAATCGGGACATCTTCTTTATCGAAACCATCAAGCCGAACGGCGCTCCGCTTGTCTTCCGCAATGAAGACACTGGCTGGGGCTGGCCGCCATATTTCAAATTCGACACTGCCGACCTGCAAACCCAAGCCCGCAACCTCGTCTCGACGGAAGCAGAGCCGCAATGGGTCGCCGTCCGCCACTACGGCTGGCGCAATCAATTGTTTTCGATCTTCCCGAACGCCACATCTGTCCAGATCGTCGAAAGCCCTGACGTGCGCCTGATCCCATGGTTCAATATCGTCTTCCTGACGATCCTGACCATCATCGCCCTGACCATCTGGCGGCTCTGGCGCAACTTCCGCGAGGCGCGCATTGATCCGGTGTTCGATGAAATAGACGAAACCGCCGACGAGGCGCGTGGCTGGGTCTCTCGCCAATTCAATCGTCTCCGCGGCCGCAGGTAACCCGCAAAAGAAAAAGGCCCGCGTCTATCGCGGGCCTTTTCAATTCTGGTACGCTTGAAGCTTAAGCAGCCTTCTTGCGACGCTTCATTGCAGCCAGGCCACCAAGGCCACCCAGCAGCAACCAACCGGCGGCTGGAAGCGGTACGACCGCTTCTGCGCCAGAGACATAGAACTGACTTGGGGAACGGCCCTGATCGTCGAACTGGAAGGTGATCGATGTCAGCGACGTAAAGACCTTCCCGGCAGCGTCACCAAAGGTGTACTGCGTCGCGCTTCCACCGTTCAAAGCGATCAAAAGTGTCTGCGTGAAATCGGTGTCCAACGATTTGTGGTCAGCATCGTTGAACGACAGTCCTGAGAGCTCGAGAACCTCAGTACCAAAGGTCAACGTCACAGCTTCGCCTTCGGTGATGTTGTCGTCGCTTGGCGGATTACACTGATCCGATGCTGTCAGTGTGCCACAAACACCAAGGCCGCCAGGCTTGCCACCCGAAAGATCATCGAAATAAGCAAAATCACCGTCAGCCGAGAATGTAACATCAAGGCCATCGAAATTGATCGTTGTGCCGTCCTCCACACCGCGCTCGTTGCTGTCGGCCTCTGCCACAAAGTCCAAAGTCGCCGCATTTGCAGAAACTGCTGTTGCCAGCATTGCTGCCGCTGCGGTTGCAATAAGTTTCATAGGAATTCCCCTCACCAATAAATTACCCTCTCTCGGACTATACACGTCTTTCCCCCTATCCAAAGAATGAAATCACAAATTTTCCCAATTAAATTCATTGACTTGGCCTCGTCTGGACGGGCCGCGCAGCCAGCATGAAATGTGGCAAAAAGTTGTCAAAATCATGTGTTAACAAAGGCTTACGTTCGGGGCTCGCAGCGCCGAATCGGCAGAAAGCCGCGCATCGGAAAAATCGAAAACGCATTTTTTCAAATTTGGAAACAAACAGAAGCCGTTATTTTCCTGATTTTCCGCCATTGCCCATTGCCGCCCCCGCTGGTCTAATATCGCCAGCAAAAAAGAGCAGATCACATGGCAAACGACCTTCTGACTTCGGCCCAGACCGATACCTATGATGCGACCTCCATCGAGGTGCTCGAGGGTCTGGAACCCGTCCGCAAACGCCCCGGCATGTACATCGGCGGCACCGACGAACGCGCGCTTCATCACCTTGTGGCCGAAGTGCTCGACAACTCTATGGACGAAGCCGTCGCTGGCCACGCCAACCGGATCGAAATCGAACTGCACGAAGACTACTCTGTCACGGTCCGAGACAACGGCCGCGGTATCCCGATCGATCCTCACCCGAAATTCCCGGACAAATCCGCCCTCGAAGTCATACTCTGTA
>CAZMRS010000118.1:0-6939 GCA_964568435.1 uncultured Boseongicola sp.
CCCCACGATTAGCAGAACGCCCGCCAGCCCGAGTGCCAGACCGCCAAATCGAACCCACTTGAACGTCTCATTGCCCAACAAGATGGCGATGGGAAACGCGAACAAAGGCACTAACGAAAGCAAGATCGAAATCACCCCCGATGGCAAATACCGCAGCGATTCATATGTCGCGGAATTCGGCAGTAAGGTTCCGATCAATGCAATCAATACATAGAGCCTTATGGCCGGACCCGTCAGGATCAATCGGCGCTTACGAACGATTTGGATCATTCCCATGACAAGCGCGCCGATGGCCATTTGCCAGAAGATCAAACCAATATGTCGATAACCCTCGCTCACGGCGATTTTCGCAAGCGGCTGCGTCGCGCCCCATCCGGCCCCCATTAGGGCCAGACACGCCATCAGAAAAAACCGTTCTCTCACACGGGGCCTGATGCCTGCAGTCGTCCGCCTTCGCGGATCATCTCAACCGACGTCGCCTTACCGGTTCGATCATCTGTCACGACGAAAAGCCCGGAAAGAGTCGCCTCGCCTGACGCGGGCTCAAACCGCCCCTTGCCCATGCCGGTTACAAAACGGCGCAAAGGCTCGGCCTTATCCATACCAATGACCGAATTGTAGTCGCCACACATCCCAGCATCGGATTGGAACGCTGTTCCACCCGACAAAATCATCGCATCCGCCGTCGGGACATGCGTGTGTGAGCCGACGACAACGCTTGCACGACCATCGCAGAAGTGACCCATGCCCATCTTCTCGCTGGTCGCTTCGCAATGCACATCCAGAACAATCGCCTGAACCATTCCGCCAAGCGGATGCGTTCTCAGCACGTTGTCGACTGCTGAGAACGGATCGTCGAAGGCGCGTTTCATAAACACTTGTCCAAGCACTTGAGCAACGAGCACCTTACGCCCGCCAGGCGCATCAAATACTCGCGCACCAACACCCGGAGCTTGTTTGGCGTAATTCATCGGACGAATAACGCGCGGTTCGCGCTCGATATAGGTCAACATATCCTTTTGATCGAAGGCATGATCTCCAAGCGTGAGAACATCCACACCGCTGTCCAGCAGCAACTTGGCATGGTCTCCGCTAATCCCGGCACCTGCAGTCGCATTCTCACCATTCACGATAACGAAATCCGCGCGAAGACGTGCCCGTAAATCCGGCAGACGATCCCGGATCGCCGCGCGCCCAGACCGACCAACAACATCACCTAAATAGAGAATACGCATCCCTTGGCCCTACTCCTGCCTATCCCGCAAGGCAAGCGTCGTTATTTAGCTACCGAAAAACGACGCAACCCGACTTCTGTGACAATCGCATCCAAAGGCTGATCTGTAGGCTCAATGGGCAATTCCTCGGCGCATTGCGCCTCATAGGCGAAACCAATTGCAGTCACCTGGCCAAGTGGTCTCAGCTTGTCCAACGTCCGATCATAGTGACCCGCGCCATACCCCAAACGATGCCCCCGCTCATCGAACGCAAGCATGGGAACGACAAGTACCTGAGGAATAACCTCGGTCGTATCTGCCGGAACCTCCACACCAAAACTGTCTGCAATCATTGCTGCGCCGGGAGCCCAGGGACGAAAAACGAGCGGTGCGTAGCCTACTGTCACAGGCAAGCAAACCTCGCGCGAACCCGCCAACTCCTCAAGCAAGGGTCGAGGATCAATTTCTGTTCTGATCGGCCAATAGAACGACACACGCCCTTCTGTGGAGGCAACAAAGTCACGAAGATGCGCAATAGCCGGCGATGCATCGACGCTCCCGTGGGCCTCAGCCCGTCGCGCCGCAGCCGCCTTTCTCAGCGCCTTCTTGTCCATCAGAGCAGCACCACCGTCGCCAGACCCAAAAACGCAAAGAAACCAACAACATCCGTCACGGTCGTCACGAAGGTACCCGACGCCAAGGCAGGATCGACGCCCACCTTGTCCAGTGCAATCGGAACAAGGACGCCCGACAGACCTGCCACCAAAAGATTTATCACCATAGCGATGGCTATCACCACGCCAATCATTGGCGAGCCAAACCAGATCACCCCAACGACGCCCATGACAACCGCAAAAATCAACCCGCTCAGCAAGCCGGCGACGGCTTCTCGTCGTACAACCCGAAACGCGTTCGATCCCGTGAGGTCACGCGTCGCCAAGGCCCGCACAGCAACCGTCATCGACTGCGTTCCTGCATTGCCCCCCATCGAAGCAACGATCGGCATCAAAACCGCGAGGGCCACGACGGCCTCCAATACATCTTCGAAGATCGAAATCACCAGCGACGCGAGGATCGCTGTCGCCAAATTCACTCCCAGCCACGGAAAACGCCTTTTAACGATCTCCAATGTCGAATTGGACAGGCTTTCATCGCCCACACCGCCGAGGCGCAGAACATCCTCTTCGTGTTCTTCGTCCAGAACGACCATCGCATCATCGATAGTGATAACCCCCGCCAACCTGCCGTCTTCGTCAACGACGGGCGCAGTAATCAAATGATACTGGTTGAACGCATAGGCGACGTCGCCTTCGTCTTCTTCAACTTCAAACGTACGAAAACTGTCTTCGACAATTGCGCTCAGCAACACCTCTCGGCGCGACGACATCAAACGGCCGAGTGTCACATAGCCCGTCGGTCGGTGACGTGGATCCACCAAAACGATATGGTAAAACTGTTCGGGCAAGTCCTCGTGCGCACGAAGGTGATCAATCGCATCTCCAACCGACCAATGCTCCGGCGCAATCACAACTTCGCGCTGCATCAATCGACCCGCGGAAAACTCCGGATAAGACAGAGCCTGCTCAACGGCGATCCTGTCAACGACATCCAAAGCATCTAGAACCGCCTCGTGCTGGCTCTCGTCTAGGTCCTCCAAGATGTCGACGACATCATCGGATTCAAGTTCGCGAACAGCTTCCGCCAGCACGGTAGGCTCTAGGGTCTCGACCACCTCGTCGCGAATATCCTCGTCAATCTCCGAAAGGATTTCGCCATCGATGTAGTCACTGGCAAGCTGTAGTATTCGGACACGATCGTCCGAGCCAACTTGTTCGAGAAGGTCAGCAATGTCAGCCGGATGAAGCGGCTCCAATACCTCAATCAGTCGAACGCGGTCGTTGGCTTCTGCCGCGTCAACCGCGGAGGCAACCACTTGATTGCGAAGCGCATAATCGTCTTCGGTTTCGTCGTCCGGGCGCTCAATTTTGTCGGTTTGATCAGTCATCACAAAACGCCCCTGCTCACCTCACGCCGCAAACTTATGCGAACTGAACCGTGGACAACAGTGTCGAGACAACATTTACCATGGTTACGACAGAAAAAGAGACGCCCAAATGCCCCAAAAGACCCTCCTCTTAGGCCAAACGCTCAGCTTCAATGGAGATCCGTTCCAAGAAGGGCTAAGCGCGGCACAGCATGAGCACAGCGGTGCGGTTCTTGTCGACGGCGGGATAATCGCTGCGAAGGGCACCGCAGACCAGCTGAAAGCCGCGCATCCCGATGTCGTGCAGTGCGACTACGGAGACGGCCTGATTCTGCCAGGTTTCGTGGATGCGCACGCGCATTTTCCACAAACAGCGATCATCGCCAGCTGGGGGAAACGACTGATCGACTGGTTGAACGGATACACCTTCCCCGAAGAAATGCGCTTCGGCGATCCCGACTACGCCGCAGAAGTCGCCGGCCGCTACTTCGATCTCACGCTCGCTCATGGCACGACCACAACGACGAGCTTTTGTACCATCCACCCCGAAAGCGTCGATGCTTACTTCTCGGCCGCGGCCGAACGCAATCTGTGTGCGATTGGGGGTAAAACCTGCATGGACCGAAACGCACCAGAGGCCCTAACCGACACAGCACAATCCGCCTATGACGACAGCAAGGCATTGCTGGAAAAGTGGCATGGGTACGCCCGCGCAGTCTACGCAATCACACCGAGATTCTCGCCCACATCCACAGCCGATCAGCTTCAGGCTTTGGGCGCGCTTTGGTCCGAACACCCTGATTGCCCGATGCAAACTCACCTGAGCGAACAAATCGAAGAAATTGCCTGGGTTAAAGAACTCTTTCCCAACGCCAAGGACTACCTTGATACTTATGAGGCCGCCGGCCTCATTGGCCCAGGAGCTCTCTTCGGCCACGCTATCCACCTGACCGATCGCGAGCGTGCGCGCCTGTTGGAAACCGACTCTGCCCTCGTACACTGTCCGACATCCAACACGTTCATCGGTTCCGGCCTTTTTGATATGGACGGCCTTAAAAGCGCCGGGCAGATCGTCGGCCTCGCAACCGACACAGGCGGTGGGTCGTCGTTCTCCATGTTGCGCACCATGGCCGCGGCTTATGAGGTTGCACAGCTCAATGGACGCGCCCTCCACCCGGCAGAGCTCATTTGGCTTGCGACGACAGGCTCCGCCAAGGCGCTCCGCTTGGATCACAAGATCGGCACGCTCGAACCCGGCACCGACGCCGACATTGTCGTGCTCGACCTCGCCTCATCTCCAGCCATTGCGCAGCGCGCGGACCGCGCCGAAACCATCTGGGAAGCGGTATTCCCGACAATCATGATGGGCGACGACCGCGCAATCAAAGACGTGCGCGTCATGGGCCAATCCATTGCGATGAGGACCTGACGCCTCCGGCGGAGGTATTTGAGAAAGGGTGAAACAGCCAAGTTCCGCCCCGCCCTCACCTTCGCACAAACGAAAGTGAAGGCAGGGCGTCACCCTTTACGGCCATCGGCTCCTCAGCCTGTACCGCGCAACCGCAATAGGCCGTTAACGTTAATGCGCCGTTACCAAAAATAGCGCGCAGCCTTTCAATTCACCCTTTCAAAAATACCTATTGGCAAGACACTTGCGGCAAGAATCCCCCCTTGCGTTTCGGCGCACCCCTGCCATTCATGTCTCAATGCTGACCTTTGCCCTCGCCGTCTTCTTCCTGATTATCACACCGGGTCCCGGTGTTTTGTCGCTTGCAGGCGTTGGTGCGGCTTTTGGTTTTAAGCACGGCAGCCGATACCTGCTTGGACTTTTCATCGGCACCAATCTCGTGTGCCTGAGCGTCATCACCGGGCTCGCGGCTGTGATGCTGGCCGACGAACGCGTCCGCACCGTGTTCTATGTCGTTTCGGTGGGGTACTTGCTTTACTTGGCCCTGCGCATCGCGCTGGCTGGCTCAAAGCTTGCCTTTATTGAACGCGCAGCGCCTCCCGGCGTCAAAGGCGGAATCCTGCTCCAGGCTGTGAACCCCAAAGCCTACGCCGTAAACACCGCGCTCTTTGCAGCGTTCGCTTTCCTGCCCGAGCAACCCGGCCTCGAAGTCGCCATTAAGCTCGTCATCCTCAATGTTATCTGGACGGCTATACATTTTCTGTGGCTCTGGGCCGGGATAACTCTCAAACGCCTGGACCTTCCGGAGACTCGTCAGCGCGCCATCAATGTCGCAATGGCCATATCTATGGTCATTGTCGTAGCCCTCGCGGCTTTGGCGCCGCATTAGTCCATCAAACGGCGCACCAACTTTTTGGCTTCGGCAAAAACCCGATCAAGGTCGATGGACAGCATCCGTCCGTCGGCAACAACCTGTCTACCCTCGACGTAGACCGCGCATGCGCGAACCGGCCCGGCAAGAAGCAACGCGGCGACATCCCATGATCCCGCACTTTCTACTCCTGAGACATCCCAAACAGCGACATCCGCTCGATATCCTTTGGCCAGCTTTCCGATGTCATCGCGGCCCAGAACTTCTGCGCCACCAACTGTCGCGATCTCTAGTGCTTCGCGCGCTGACATCTGGTCTGCGCCACCGGACACGCGTTGCAATAACATGGCTTGTCGTGCCTCAGCAACCAAGGACGCCATGTCATTCGACGCCGAACCATCAACCCCCAGGCCAACAGCCACGCCGGTGTCACGCATTGCACGAACCGGCGCAATGCCAGAGCCCAAACGGCAGTTCGAGCACGGACAGTGCGCGACGCCTGTTCGGCTTTTTGCAAAAAGATCAATCTCTTGCGAGTCGAGTTTCACGCAATGCGCATGCCAAACGTCTTCCCCGGTCCAGCCCAGATCTTCGGCATACTGACCGGGTCGGCACCCAAAGCTCTCAAGCGAATAGGCGATATCCTCATCGTTTTCCGCAAGGTGGGTATGGAGCCGCACACCCTTGTCCCGTGCCAGGATTGCCGCGTCTCGCATCAGTTCCCGGCTGACCGAAAACGGCGAACACGGAGCCACGCCTACGCGGATCATCGACCCGGGGCTAGGGTCATGAAACGTGTCGATGACGCGAATACAGTCTTCCAGAATGGAAGCTTCATCTTCAACGAGACTGTCTGGCGGCAATCCGCCAGCACTTTCTCCGATCGACATAGACCCACGCGTCGGGTGAAACCTCAGCCCAACCTCCCGCGCCGCCCAGATCGTATCGTCCAGTCGAGAGCCATTTGGGTAAAGATAAAGATGATCTGAACTCGTGGTGCACCCCGACAAGGCCAATTCCGACAACCCAAGGAGCGTCGAAACGCGCATCTCCTCTGGCCCGAATTGCGCCCAGATCGGATAGAGCGTCTTCAACCACCCAAACAGCAAAGCATCCTGCCCGCCCGGAACAGCCTTCGTGAGCGTTTGGTACAAATGATGATGTGTATTCACCAAGCCCGGTGTGATGACGCAGCCGGTCATGTCGTGAACCTCGGCGTCAGAGGCTTCTAAGCCGGTACCGACCGTTTCCACGGCTCCATCCCGCAGCAAAACATCGCCGCCAACGATGTCCGGCCCATCCATGGTGATCACCACATCGGCACCACGCAAAAGCGTCGCGGAACTCATGCGTTCAACAATGCAAGTGCTGCCGCGTGCAATTCTGACGTACCGGCCGCAACGACTTGCCCGCCCTCATGCGCTGGCGCGCCAGACCATGTCGTGATCCGGCCTCCGGCGGC
>CAZMRS010000119.1:0-6938 GCA_964568435.1 uncultured Boseongicola sp.
GGCGTTGTGACGAACAACTATGTGCGTAACGGTGGTGATGGCTACAAAATGTTCACGACGGCGACTGATGCCTATGACTTTGGTCCGGATTTGGCCGACGTGATGGCGGAATACATGGCCGCAAACAGCCCGGCTGCCCCGATGGTTGAAGGCCGTATTACCAAGCAATAACAAAGCTTTGCGCCCCGTCTTCGCGGGGCGCGATGGTGGGGGGACGCTGTCCCCCCACGACCCCCCTGGGATATTTTCGCCAAGAAGAAGAGCATGTGCGGACGCTTTGCGATAACGCTTCCTGATGATGCGATGGCTGCCCTGTTTGAGGCGGCACCAGCGAATGATCTTCCTGACATCCCGAATTACAACGTTTGTCCGACCGTGCAGGTGCATACCGTGACATCTGACGAGGGTGTCAGGCGCCTGAGGCCAATGCGTTGGGGGTTTCTGCCGCATTGGTACAAGACACCGACAGATGGGCCGTTGCTCATCAATGCAAGGTCCGAGACCATCGCTCAGAAACCTGCCTTTCGAAGCGCGGCGCGGGAGCGTCGATGTTTGATTCCTGCGACAGGGTTCTATGAATGGACCAAGGATGCGGACGGCAATCGCCTGCCGTGGTACATCCATCCCGCAAGACAAGAAATACTCGCGTTTGCAGGAGTTTGGCAAGTTTGGAGCAAGGGTGATGAGCCTGTCGTCACCTGCGCGATTGTCACGACAGGCGCGAACGACGCCATGTCCAAGATCCACCACCGCATGCCGGTGATCCTGAAGCCTGAGGACTGGCCGCTGTGGCTTGGGGAAGCGGGCAAAGGCGCGGCGACGCTGATGCAGGCGGCACCAGAAGATGCGCTTGAATTTCATCGCGTTGATCCGGCCGTCAACTCGAACCGCGCGCGGGGAGAGGCTTTGATTGCGCCAATTTGAAGCCCAACCGGAAGGCGTTGCCGAAGCAACGTTCGGTGGTCGGGCACGATGTGCACCGCTCAATAGGTTAACGGACTGAATTAGCTGAGAAAACCAAATCGGTATTACGTCGGTATCACGTCGGTATTACGTCGGTGTTTCTATCCGCCAAAATCCGCATGACCACGAGATGTGGTGGGTGCATTAAGCTTGGTTAATGAAGAGTTATCGGCGAGAGGAGGCGATTACCCTCGAGTCTTCATGGCTTCGACTGTGGCATTTGTCTCGCGGGCTTCTTTGCGCAGCCATTCGACAAAGCGCATTATGGGGGCCCGGTTTTTGGCGTCGGGCCGAAGCGTCAGACGTAAAGGGCGCGGATCCACAATGTGCTGCTTCAGAGGGAATGGATTTACGACGCTGCCATTTTCAAGGTCTTTCAGGACGAGCGACAGGTGGCAGACGAAAAACCCGACATTCTGTCGAACGGCGTCCAGCGCAAGGCGGGCATTGGGGTAGTTGATGCCCCTGTCCGGTCCTCTTTCTCGATGCCCGAAGGCCTGAAACCACTCGACCCATCCTGGGTGGTTCGGGTCATCCTGCTGCGTGCGAAGGTGGAGGAGCGGCATGCCTTCCATCTGGTAAACCGGATCGAACCCAGCAATGCGGCGGGTATTGTCCGGTCCGGTAACTGGAACCAAGACATCGCTGTAAAGAGGTTCGCCGTCGCTCTCATCGGCGAATATTCTGAGGTCGGGGGAGCCGAGGCGCATGGGAACGTCGCCCGCACCGTTTATGCAGAACTTCAGGTTGGGATGTTGGTCCTTGAAAGATTGAAGTCGGGGCAGAAGCCAAAGTTCGCCCCAATCGGCTTCCGCCACGATGTGGATTTCACTCACCCGCTGAAAATCGAGCGTGTCGGTGACGCGTTCCAAAGCCTCGAATGCAATCTGGAGATCGGCCATGGCTGCGTCGAGGACTTTGGTAGGCTGGAGACCAGAGCGACCACGCATCAAGAGGTCGGTCGACAGAAAGTCTTCGAGTGTTCGAATGCGCTGGCCCACAGCGGCCGGGGTGATTCCCAACTTGTCAGCTGCGCCCTTCAAAGACCCTTCGCGGACGGCAAGCTCCAGAGCTTGGAGTGCTTTCAAGTGCGTCGTTGTCGCCATTTGATAAAGTTTATCTTTATCTCGCAAAAAATCAACGCGCTTTGCGAAAGCTCACCTTTCGCTAGGGAAAGAAAATTGAGTTTTGAGATCCCGGGTCTCGTCTGCACCATGGTGCCATGAGGAGACGAAAGGAGATCGAAATGAAGCGGTATATCATTGAAAGAGACATCCCCGGGATCGGCGAGTTTTCCCTGACAGAACTGTGTGGAGCGGCGCGTGCTTCGAATAACGCGCTTGATAGTATCGGGTCGGGCATTCAGTGGCAGCATAGCTACGTGGCCGGCGAGAAGACGTTTTGTGTTTACCTGGCAGATAGTGAGGAGCAGATCCGCAAGCATTCGGAGTTGAGCGGAATCCCGGTGGGCGCAATTACGGAAGTGCCGCAGATCATTGATCCGCTGACGGCGAACAACTGATTAAAACCCCATGGCTCGGCTGGGTGCCGGGCCATGTCTGCGCAACGTTACATTTAGATATTGAGTTTGCTCAGCGCTTGCGCAGCCGGATCACCACATCGACTTTGGAAATCTCGGTCCCGTCAGGGGCTTCCGGCAAGTGGCGGATTTCAAGTTGGTCGGCAGGCGCGTCGGTGAGGCGTGCGTCATCTTCCCAATAGAAATGCGGATGATCGTCGACGTTCGTGTCGAAGTAGCTTTTTGAGCCATCGACAGTGACTTCCTGAACAAGGCCCGCATCGCAGAACGCGCGCAACGTGTTGTAGACTGTGGCCAGCGACACGGCTTCATCCGTGGATTGTGATGCGACATGCAGGCTTTCCGCCGTCACGTGGCGGTCTTTCCCATCACCGATCAGCAAAGCGGCAAGGGCCTGACGCTGGCGCGTCGGGCGCAGGCTGGCTTGAGCAAGCCAGTTGTTCACGCGGGTCTGAGTTACGGTGTCCATTCGGATTTTCCGCCTTCTTTGCAGCAGAATATAGGGTCTTGAAGGGGCTGGTTTCAATTGGAAATCTACGCTTTTGCCGTATTGTCACAGTGGCAAGGGCTCTTGCGCCACAATCGCAAGCCTTGTTATGGGCAAAAATAACGGCCCTGAGGGCCAAAAATGATAACTGAAGGGACGGGCAGCCATGGCCAATTATCCAACATCTTTCGACCGCGAGGGTCTTTTGAAATGTGCACGCGGCGAGCTTTTCGGCCCCGGGAATGCGCAACTGCCCGAGCCGCCGATGCTGATGATGGATCGGATCACGGATATCTCTGAGGATGGTGGCGAGCACGGCAAAGGACATGTTCGCGCCGAGTTCGATATTACGCCGGATCTTTGGTTCTTTGACTGTCACTTCCCGGGCAACCCGATCATGCCGGGCTGTCTTGGTCTAGACGGTTTGTGGCAGTTGACGGGCTTTAATCTTGGCTGGCGCGGCTGGCAGGGGCGTGGCTATGCGCTGGGCGTTGGCGAAGTGAAGCTGACGGGCATGGTGCGCCCGGATCGCAAGATGCTGACGTACTATGTGGACTTCACCAAGGCGGTGCAGACACGACGTTTGACGATGGGTGTTGCCGACGGTCGGGTCGAAGCAGATGGCGAGACCATCTATCAGGTGAAGGACATGAAGGTCGCGCTGAGCGAAAGCTAGGGGTCTGCAATCCACCCCTCGACAAGGACGAGATTGGTCGAAGCGTTGGCCTGACGGGTTTTACGTAGCTCAACGTATTCAGGATCGTCATACCAGTTTTGGGCAGCCTGCTTTGACGGGAACCGCATGAGCACGGTTCGCGGGTGGGCCCAGGCACCTTCAAGAACGTGTGTTTCCTGCCGGGAGGAGGCGAGCAATTCGCCGCCATGGCGCTCGAAAGACGGCATGAATCCATCGAGGTACTCTTGGTAGGCTTCTGGATGCCTAATTTCCAGTTGGCCAACGACGTAGGCGGGAACGCTCATTTTGTGTTCTGTCAGGCTGGAACAGGTGTGCGTGCTTCACGCACGTAGTGCATGATGCGGTCAAAATGCTTGTCCCATGTTCCGCAACAGCCGCCCCACATGTCAATCTTCGGGTAGCGGCGCGCAAGGTCGCCCATCATCTGACCGAGTTCTTCGGGGTCACCTTCTTCAATGTGGCCAAGTTTGCAGAGCGACACTTTGTCCATTTTGGCCGCGTTGGGCCGGAGGAGGCGGATGCGGTCTTGCCACGGGCCTGGCTCAAGTGCGGGTTCGAACTCGACCGGGTGTGAGCAGTTGATGCCATAGCTGTCGGGGCGGGCATCGCCGGCCTCGGCGTCGGTCGCTTCTACGGCTTCTTTCAGGCTTGGGCCCGATTTCAGTTTGTGTGTGCTGTCGAGTGTGAAGGACATGTTGACGGGCAAGCCGATGGAGGCGGCAGCTCGTGAGATGCCTACGGCTTCGGGAATATTGTTGATCGTGGCGGCCCAGACGAGGTCGACGTTGCAATCTTTCAGCGTTGCCATTTGAGTGGCGTGATACTCTTCAGCAGTCTCTGCCGTGATGTCCTGGTTTAGCGAGTATGCATCGCCGCGTGGGCCGACGCATCCTGCTATAGCGATGGCTGGAAGTTGCTCCTTGTATGGCGCAGAGACTTCTCGCAGGAAATCGATGCATTTGTGCTGCATCTCGGCGAGGCCCTCGCGGGAGTAACCAAGTTTTTCGCCCCAGTCCGGGCTGGCGCGGTAGTCGAACCCGGACAAGAGTGCACCTGCTCCGTACTTTGCGGCGACGTCGAGGTAGCGGCGGTACATGTCTTTCATGTCGTGAACGGCTTCCGGTTTGTCCATGAGTTCGAACATGGCGAATTCGCGAAGCTGATGGCCGTGGCGGTACATGATCTCGGTTTCGACGCCGCCTTCGGCGAGGTAAATCACGTCGTCTCGTCGCGGAAATTCAGTGCGCTTTGCCATTTCGTTCTCCAAAATTCGGTTTTGTCCGCACGCGAACTTACCCTTTTGCTCCCGAATTGTCAGGACCAAACGTCTTCAGGTTGCGGAGTAGAAGAATTCAGCGCTCAGAAATCAGCTGCAAAACGGAGTTCGCGCATTGGACGAACGGCGTTCGTGCATGCCTCGTATGTTGGGTGTGCGCGATAAGCCTGAAGCCCAGCCTCGTCGTCGAATTCGGCATAAACCACGACTTCAATTTCGTTGGAGAACCGGTCATCACGGAGGTTACGGCAGACTTCAAAAGTTCGCACGCTCGGGATCGTGCCGAGAACCTGAAGACCTTCAATAATAGAGTCCACATTCTCGCTGTTCTTGCTGGAGAAGAACACGACGTGGCGCAGAAAACTTCTGTCTGGCTTGGTCGTCATGGATCAGCGGCTCCTGTCGTGCGTCTTGATCGGTTTGGTGCAAAGCAAACCGTGAATCGTCTTGATCGCTCCAATACGCGGACGCGTCGCGATCTGCAAACCACGGAATGCCGCAGGTCATTGCTTACGCCTATCTGCTTGCTCCTTTGGGCTGGCCTGTCCTAGATAGGCTGAGAAGACAAAGGCAGGAGAGCACATGCGTCGCGTCGTTATCACCGGGATCGGGATCATCTCGCCCATCGGCAACACCGTTGCTGAAGTTGAAGCAAGCCTTCGCGCAGGGAAGTCGGGTGTTGTTGCAGCACCGGAGTACGAAGAGCATGGGTTCCGCAGCCAGATCCACGGCAAGCCGCAGATCGAATTGGCGGATCACATCGACAAGCGTCAGTTGCGCTTCATGGGGCCAACCGCGGCCTACGCTTATTTGTCGATGGAGCAGGCGATTGCAGATAGTGGTCTGACCGAGGCCGAGGTTTCCAACGAACGTACGGGGCTTGTGGCAGGATCTGGTGGTCCTTCGACCTCGAACTTTTTCACAGCTTTCGACACGGTCATCAATAAGGGCGCACCCAAACGCATGGGACCGTTCATGGTGACGCGTTGTATGTCGTCGACCGTGTCTGCTTGTCTGGCAACGCCGTTTAAAATCAAGGGTGTAAACTACTCGATCACCTCTGCCTGTTCGACATCCGCGCATTGCATCGGTAATGGCGCAGAGCTCATTCAGATGGGCAAGCAGGATGTTATCTTTGCCGGTGGAGGCGAAGAGCTCGACTGGACGTTGTCCTGCCTCTTTGACGCGATGGGTGCCATGTCGTCCAAGTACAACGACACGCCAGAAAAGGCCGCGCGCGCGTTCGATGCGACCCGCGATGGGTTCGTCATTGGCGGCGGGGGCGGTATGGTTGTTCTAGAGGAATTGGAGCACGCGAAGGCGCGCGGAGCGAAAATTTATGCCGAAGTGACCGGTTACGGCGCGACCTCTGACGGCTACGACATGGTGGCGCCTTCGGGCGAGGGCGGTGAGCGTTCCATGCGTCAGGCGGTATCCACGCTAGGGGATCGGACCGTCAGTTACATCAACGCCCACGGCACTTCGACACCGGTTGGCGATATCACTGAAGTTGAGGCAGTCCGCCGCGTTCTTGGCGAAGACCACGCGCCGATTTCATCGACGAAATCGATGACCGGTCACTCCCTTGGTGCGACAGGCGTACATGAAGCGATTTATTCGCTCATCATGATGGAGGGCGGCTTTATGGCGCCGTCGATCAACGTCACCGAATTGGACCCAGCACTCCGCCCCGAAGAGATCGTGACAGAGACAACGGACGCGGATCTCGACACGGTTCTGTCCAACAGCTTTGGCTTTGGCGGGACCAATGCTACGCTTGCGATGAGCAAATACCACGGGTGAGACCATGCCAGGATTGATGACAGGAAAACGCGGCCTCGTAATGGGGGTCGCGAACGAGCGCTCGATTGCGTGGGGGATAGCGAAGGCGCTCGCCGATGAGGGCGCCGAGCTGGCCTTTACTTATCAAGGCGAGGCCTTTGGGAAACGCCTTGAACCGCTGGCGGAAAGCGTC
>CAZMRS010000120.1:0-6934 GCA_964568435.1 uncultured Boseongicola sp.
CTTCAGGTCGCCAATGAGCGTGAGCGCATTGCGCTGGAAGACCCGTATTTTAAGGATAAGAAGCTTTATCCGAACGTCTACTTCTACTCCGGCATTATCCTGGATGCGATGGGCTTCCCGACGTCCATGTTCACGCCGATCTTCGCTCTGGCCCGGACTGTTGGCTGGATCAGCCAGTGGAAAGAGATGATCGCCGATCCACAGATGAAAATCGGTCGTCCGCGTCAGCTTTATGTCGGCGCGAACGCCCGGGACTACGTGGACGTCGAAAACCGCTAAGGCGACAGAATTATCTCGGAGGACACCGGCCGGCACAGACGCCGGTGTCTTCTATTATGATGGTGGCTTTTCCGATGTCTCCGCGCGGCATCGAAACCCCTGTTCTCAATATCAGGGTGACGGCCTCCATATCAGGCGGGAACACATCGAAAGCTTTGTCGATTGAGTAGGATCCATCTGGCCTTCGGCTGATGTGCTTTGATCGGATCAGCGGCATCAGACTGGGCGGGTGGTTGTAAGCGCCTGCGCGCCATTCGCCATATCCGCGACGATCAGGGTTGGATCCGCGAGCATTTGGAAAAGGCCGACAACGAGCGTATGCATCTGATGACGTTCATCAAAATCGCTCAGCCAACACGGATAGAGCGGTGGATCATCATGGTCGCGCAGGCCGTGGTGAGCTACACGCAGTATCTGGGAGAGATTGATGCAGGCCGGGTCGAGAACGTCCCTGCCCCGCAGATTGCCAAGGATTACTGGACGTTGGCCGAAGACGCCCGGTTGCGCGAAGTGGTCGTGGCCGTGCGCGCTGATGAGGCGGCGCATCGGGATACGAACCATGACTTTGCCAACAAGATCGCCTCTGGAGAGCATCCCTGATCGGCGTTGCCTCAGACGGTTAACGAAAGTTTACTCCGGCGCGCGGCAGCTTTATCGGTCCCGCGCGCCGTTTTAAATCTAAGTCACTGTTTTTATACCATTTTCTCTAGAAATGGTACGTCGGTATCACGTCGGTACAACGTCGGTATTACGTCGGTGCGCCCGTTCGGGGGTGTCACGTCTTGTTAACCGATCGTCCGAGTTTGCGGTTAAGAGGTGATAAACGGTACGCGCTTAGCGGCCTTCATACTGTGCAGGACGTTTTTCAAGGAACGCCAGAACACCTTCGCGGAAGTCACGGGTTTTGCCGCAGCGGCCTTGAAGCTTGGCTTCCAAAATAAGCTGGTCTTCGAGCGAGTTCGCCGCACTGGCGCGCATGGCTTGCTTGATGCCTATGTATGCGGTCGTAGGCCCCGAAGCGAGCTTCGACGCGCGGTCCTTCCAACGCGCTTCAAAGGCGCTGTCAGGCACCGCTTCCCAGATCATGCCCCACTCTGCGGCTTGTTTTGCGGTGACAGGCTCAGCGAAGAGCGCCGCGCCCATGGCTCGGGCGAAGCCGACGTGTTGCGGAAGGAAGTGGGTCACACCTGCGTCTGGGATCAGACCAATGCGCGCGAAGGCTTGGAGGAAGATGGCGCTTTCGGTGGCAATGACGACATCGGCGGCAAGGGCCAGCGCGGTACCTGCCCCTGCCGCTGCACCGTTGACGGCGGCAACTACAGGAACCGGGCAGTCGGCGATTGCGCGGATCATCGGCATATATTCGTCGCGCAGCGTCCGTTCGAGGTCGGTATTTGCGACGGTGGCACGATCCCCAAGATCCTGCCCGGAACAAAAGGCGTCGCCTGTGCCGGTGATGACGATGGCGCGCGCGGAGCTAGCGAGCGCCTTTGTGGCGTGAAGGATTTCGGCCCGCATTTGCGTGTTGAACGCGTTTTTGACCTCGGGCCGGTTGAGCGTGATGACGCCGTAGCCGTCCTGTTCGGTAACATGAATGCTTTGATATTCCATGGCCGTCCCTTTCGTCGCCCAGATTCAATTTGAGCCTGCCATTCACATAAGTGAACTAAACGGTTCGGAAAAGAGGAAACGCCGCGTCAGTCGTTCAAGAGTTCGGAAAGTCGCGCTTTTTCTGTATCTGAAAGGCCGACTTGAGCAGCTTCTGGGCGTCTTCGGCGGATGTAGAGCGCCGCAATGGCCAGAGCGACGAGCAGCATGACGGGGCCGGCAATCCAAAGGATGAGCGTTGAGCCGGTCGCACGGGGCGTTAGCAGGACGTACTCGCCATAGCGCGCGACGATGAAGTCGATGGCTTCTTCGTCGGTGTCGCCTGCAACCAGGCGTTCGCGGACAAGGAGGCGGAGGTCACGCGCAAGATCTGCGCTGCTTTCGTCGATGTTTTCGTTGCGGCAGACGAGGCAACGGAGGTTTTGAGACAGGTCTCGCGCACGTTCCTCTAAGACGGGGTCATCGAGGATTTCGTCAGGTTCGACGGCAAAGCTCGGGGTCGCGACGACAAGCGCGAGGATCAAGAGGACGCGGCGGATCATTCCGCGGGCACTCCCTTTGACGTTTTACGGGCACCGGCGGCAACGCGGAAACGGCGGTCGGTCAGGGACAAGATACCACCTATGGACATGATGATTGCACCCGCCCAGATCCAGTTGGCGAAGGGTTTGATAAAGGTACGGACAGACCACGCGCCACCGCCTTGCGGATCACCTATAACGACGTAAAGATCGCGGAAAACGCCATTGTCTATGGCGGCTTCGGTGGTGGGCATATTGGCGACCGGGTAGATGCGTTTCTCGGGGAAAAGGCGCGCGACTGAGTTTCCGTTCCGGTCGATCTGCATCTCGGCCATGGTTGAGATATAGTTCGGACCCTGGACCTGGCGAACATCGATCAGCGTTACGTCGTAGCGACCGACGGTGAAGCTCTCACCCGGTTGCGCGACACGGATGTCCTCAACCTGCCACGCGGTTAGCAATGCAATTCCAATGAATGTGACACCAAGACCCGCGTGGGCCGTCGCGCGGCCCAGATCGGCGCGAGGAAGCCGGAGGGCGCGGCCGATTTTGGCGCTGAGGCCTGAGCGGCCGGTGCGTTGCCAGATGTCAGCGGCGGCACCGACGATGAGCCATGCGCCGAGGGCCGTTCCGATGGGCGCGATGAGGGAGCGATCAGTTTGGATGACCCATGTGATCGCGGCGATGGCGAAGGCGACGGCAATGGCTATCCACAGGAATTTCATGGTCTTGGCGAGCTTCGCGCGTTTCCAGGGCAGCATAGACCCGATGGGCAGGATTACGGCGAGTGCGATCATAAAAGGTGTAAACGCGGCGTCAAAGAATGGGGGGCCTACAGAAAGTTTGCGATCCCAAACGAGCTCGGCGACAAGGGGCCAGATGGTGCCGAGAAACACCACAAATGTCGCGACGGCGAGAAGAACATTATTGGCGACAAGCGCACTTTCACGACTCATAATGCCGAAGACGCCCTTCGCCTGCATTTGCGGTGCGCGCACGGCATAGAGCGTGAGGGCTCCCCCCATGAACAGAGCAGTAATCATCAGCAGAAAGACCCCACGTTCCGGGTCATTGGCGAAGGCGTGGACCGACGTCAGGACGCCAGAGCGGACTATGAAGGCGCCGATGAGCGAGAAACCAAAGGCGAGGATGGCCAACAGGATCGTCCAGCTTTTCAGCGCCTCTCGTTTTTCAACGACGATAGCGGAATGAAGGAGTGCCGCGGCGATGAGCCATGGCATGAAAGATGCGTTTTCCACCGGATCCCAGAACCAAAAGCCGCCCCAACCCAGCTCGTAATAGGCCCACCAGCTGCCTAAGGCGATGCCGATCGTCAGGTTCAGCCATGCCAGCAACGTCCACGGACGCACCCACCTGCCCCATGCGGCGTCGACGCGGCCCTCAATCAGGGCGGCGACGGCAAAAGAGTAGCTCATTGAGAGGCCAACATAGCCAAAGTAGAGAAACGGAGGATGGAACGCGAGGCCCGGGTCTTGCAGGAGCGGGTTCAAATCCTGGCCATTCAACGGTGGTGTTTCAAGGCGCAGGAACGGGTTGGATGTGAGGAGGAGGAACAGCAAAAACGCAACACCCACAGAGCCTTGCACACCCAAGACACGCGCGCGAAGTCGGTCGGGAAGGTTTGTTCCGAACCATGCGGCGAGTGCTCCGAAAAACGCGAGAATGACAGTCCAGAGAAGAAGCGAGCCTTCGTGGTTCCCCCAGACTCCTGTGATTTTATAGAGCATCGGTTTTGCCGTGTGGCTGTTCAGCGTCACAAGGCGAACCGAGAAATCAGATGTTGCGAAAGCATAGGTGAGCGCGGCGAAGGAAAACCCGAGAAGGAAGAACTGTACTGTGGCGGCGGGTTCCGCGATAGCCATCCAACCCCGCCAGCCTTTGTGAGCGCCGACAAGCGGCATTACCGTTTGCACGACGGCGACCAAAAGCGCGAGAATCAATGTGAAATGGCCAAGCTCTACGAACATGCGGAAAGAGTATTCTTCCCATGGTGTAAGGCCAAGGGCGCGAGACGCTTGGTCGCAGCATGTTTACGTCAGGAGCCGCAATATAACCGGAAGGCACCATGCAGCGGCTGCGGCAGAGCCGAGCAACGCGGTGTCTCTTTCGGCGCGCGCAGTTTCGGCGAACCCCAGCAGCGACAACGTCAGCGCGGCGGGCAAAAAGGCAGCTGTGACAGCCACTTCATTCGGGATCATGCGAACCTGCCTTTGATATGCTTTTGACAGAAAGCCCCACTGCCGTAGGACATGCCTCGGCAATGGCGCGAGCGAGATCCGCGCTTGCAGCGTCATATCTCCATAGGGCACGGCGAAACCGGGGGGACAGCAGGGCGCGACAGATGCGTTTGCGAAGCGATTTGCGCGCGCCTGTCATGCGCGAGGCATCCTTTCCCGGATGACCGTGGCGATCTCGGTCAGCACATGGGCGTTTTTGTCAAGCACGGCGCGCGTCGCCTGTTCTTTCTGAACATCTCGCCAGAGAAGGAAGAAGACCAACACAACCCACGGCCCGTGTTCTGCGACGAGCGAATAAACCTCATTCATCGGCATGGGTCGCCGTCCAATCCTGAATGGCGGCGTTAACGTCGCGCTGAACTGGCAGATCTCTCGACACCTCAGACGTCTCGCTCAACGCGTCAAGACGTTGAATATTGGCCGCAACGTCGGGCGCACGGACCATTGCGGCGGCCAAACCGGCCGTAAACTCCTGGTACTTAGTCTGTTGGCGCGCGCCAAAATAGAATGACACTATCGCTCCCATCAGCCACCAAAGCGGCTCGGGAACAAGCGCAACCCCTTGCATACGTTGTGAAAACCAGATCGGGTCAATCATAGCGGCGATGAAAAGGCCGAGAGTCCCCAAGGCGAGAGCCGGGCGCGGCAACCGGTTAAGGCCGTCAATGAACCGGTCAAAGATACCGCGGCGTGGCAGCGCGAATTCCGACGCGAACTGACCCAAAGATGCCGCATATCTCGCGGCATCGCGCACGGCTTCTGCTTCGGCATTTGGCCGAAAGACCTCGACAGTTTCAGCGACTGCGTTGCGACCTTGCCCAAAGATGAGTCCCAAGAGTGATGCGATCAGTCCCACGCGGATGTCCTTTCGCGATGCTGTTCGGGGGTAAGGTGATACCTTGGTGCTATGAACTCCTCGGCGCGGGTGATCCATCCCCCCTTTCCGCCATCCTTGCGGCGGGCATACTTCCGGCTTGCCGGGCGGCGGTCTGCCAGTTGGTAGTAGTAGTTGCGCCGCGCAATCCCATAAGCATCGACCAGGTGGTCGGGGGCCTTGGCCAGAGCTTTGGACGCGTTCTGGCGGGTTTGTGGGCCAATGTGACCATCGTCTTTCGTGGGAACGCCAAAATCCGTCAGCACGCGCTGCAAAATACGGATCGACCAGTGGCCCGCATTTACGTTCATGTCGAAAACAGTCGCATGCAGCGCGCTTGGAAGCCATGAGATACGCGGTGCCATGAAGTAATGGTCGATGAAAATCTGCCGTGCCTGCACCCGAGTTAAACGCCTGACATCCGCCTCGGTCACCTGTCCATCGCCCGTCAGGTCGAGCCCAAGACGGCGCAGTGTATGGATCGTCACGCCAAAATTGGTCGCCCCGCCGGGGTCGTCCGGGTCGTTTACGAACCCACCTTCGCGGTCGAGAATAGCGTCTGCAATGGATGTGACAGTGAGCATGAGCGTCAACGCCTCGTCATGAGAAAGACGGGCGAATTGGTGCTCAATAATGATTAATAGGTTGTGATCTAACCGTTCGGATCCTGGTAGACGCCCTGTTCCTTCAGGGCATCGATCACTTCAGCCGGCATGTACGTTTCATCATGGCGCGCCAGAATTTCGTCGGCTTCAAAGACACCATCGATGTAGCGCCCTGTTCCAACCATGCCTTCCCCTTCACCAAAAAGGTCGGGCAGCACGCCTTTATAGCTTACAGGGATCGAAGCTCCGCCATCGGTTACAGAAAACGTGATTGTCTCGCCCTGCCCGCGCACCAAGGTGCCTTCCTGCACAAGCCCGCCAATGCGGAAAACCTCGGTGGCCGGTGGTGGGGTTTCAGCCACTTCGCTGGGCGACCGGAAGAACTGGAGCGCATCGGGTGCCGCGATGTAAAAGGCACCGAAAGACAGGGCCATAGCGATGATTGCCAACACGATCACCTGTATCCGCCTTTGTTTCTTCAAACCCTTCATTGCGTCTTTCTTCCTGGCTCAAATATCCCGGGGGAGCGCGAGGGGCCCCTCTCAGCGATTGCTAACAATCGCCTGCCGGATGCACAATGCGGCGCATTGTGCCCTAGCCCTCTCGTCCACCGCGCCCGGAGTCAGCCAGGCGCAATGAATATGTATTAGGGATAGACCGGCACCCCCATGAGACCTGTCGTCTCATCTTCCCCCAGCATCAGGTTCGCATTCTGCACAGCCTGCCCCGCCGACCCCTTCGTCAGGTTATCGAGCGTCGCCATCACCGTGGCACGTCCCGGCAAACGAT
>CAZMRS010000121.1:0-6917 GCA_964568435.1 uncultured Boseongicola sp.
AAACTTTATTCATTAAATTCAGCCTCTTAGTGGGGATGTATTTTGGACGAGTATTTTTTTCAGCTGGTTAACCAGTACAACGGTCGCTGGCCGGCCTTCGATGTCTTTGTCGACCTGCTGACGCTCAGTCACTTCAAGGCCGGGCCGATTACCCTCTTGTTGTGGGCGCTTTGGTTCAGACCTAACGACGAGATCAGCCGCCAGAGCATTCGCACCGGGCTTACGTCAGCGCTGATTATCACGCTCCCCCTCATTCTCATCGGCCGCCTTCTTGCCGAGCTACTACCGTTCAAGCACAGGCCAATTCACACACCCGACTTTGCTGTGAACATGAGCGAATTCCAAACCGTCATGGAACTCAACGGCTGGAGCTCCATGCCCTCAGATCACGCCGTCCTCTTCTTCGGTCTCTCCACAGCACTCCTTTGGGTGAACAGAAAGGCGGCTGTATTTGCTTTTGCCTGGACACTCGTCATCATTTGCCTGCCGCGCATATTCTTTGGCTGGCACTGGCCATCGGACATCGCCGTCGGCGCTCTCATAGGCATTGCGACGGCTGCGCTCCTTTTCATTCCGATCAAAGCGGTGGTCGGTTGGTCCGGCATCATTCCCTATTTCGAAGCGCGGCCTTGGGTCGGCTACCCCATTCTGTTTTTCCTGACTTACGAACTAACGCAGATGTTCCCACTGGCACGCGAGATCGTTTCACTCTTCTTCGAAGGCTAAGTCGGCTCAGAAACGTCGCTGAGACAGAGCGACCTGCAGCACTGCCCGCCCTGTTCACCCTTTCTCAAATACCTGATGGGACAGTCCCAGAAACCTGTTGCCGAACGGAGCATTTGTGCGTTCGCTCCCTGATCTGCACCGACGCAATACCGACAGAATACCGACGCAATACCGACGTTGTGGATAACTGGAAAAGGTTCAAAAAATCAGAAGATTACGGTCACATCTTCACGAGAAATCAGCCAAATAGGAAACCCGCGGAGTGCGCACCGGTCACACGTCGTTAAACCGTGCGAACGATCCTCACGCCGCCCGGTCGTCTTCCGTCGCCTGACGATGCCAAAGCGTTGCGTACCGCCCCTGGCGTGTCAGCAGATCGTCATGGGTGCCTTCCTCGACAATGACGCCCTTTTCAAGCACCACAATCCGGTCTGCATGGGCAATCGTCGACAACCGATGCGCAATCGTCAAAACCGTGCGCCCCTCGCCCATCGACTGCAACTCGTGCTGAATTCCCGCCTCGGTTTCCGTATCCAAAGCCGAAGTCGCCTCATCCAGCAAAAGGATCGGCGGGTTCTTCAACAGCGTCCGAGCAATGCCAACCCGTTGTTTCTCACCGCCCGACAGCTTCAGCCCGCGCTCACCCACGGTGGTCTCATACCCATCTTCCAGGTTTTCAATGAAGTCGTGGATCTTCGCCGCCCGCGCCGCCTCTTCAATCTCCGAACGGGTCGCCTCAGGCCGCCCGTAAGCGATGTTGTAAAGGATCGTATCGTTAAACAGCACCGTGTCCTGCGGCACGACCCCAATCTCGGAATGGAGCGAGTCCTGAGTCACATCGCGCACGTCCTGCCCGTCGATGACCAAGGCCCCGTCGTTCACGTCATAAAACCGGAACAAAAGCCGCCCAATGGTCGATTTCCCGGACCCAGACGAGCCCACAATCGCGACGGTTTCACCCGCTTTCACATCCAGCGAAATACCCTTCAAAATGGGCCGCTCCGCATCATAGCCAAAGTGCACGTCACGCAAGCTAACCGCCCCGCCGGAGATGACGATGTCCTTCGCATCCGGCTTGTCCGTCACATCTGCAGGCTGTTCCAGCAGATCAAACATCTCGCCCATATCCACAAGGCTCTGACGGATTTCGCGGTACACCGTGCCAAGAAAGTTCAAAGGCATCGTGATCTGGATCATATAAGCGTTAACCATCACGAAATCGCCGACCGTCAGGTCGCCGCGTTGCACCCCAAGCGCCGCCATCACCATGACAATCACAAGCCCCGTCGTAATCAACAGCGACTGCCCGAAGTTCAGAAACGCCAGAGAATACGAGGTCTTGAGAGCCGCCCGTTCATAGCCCGCCATGGCCACGTCATACCGCGCGGCTTCACGTTGTTCCGCGCCAAAATACTTGACCGTTTCAAAGTTCAGCAGACTGTCGATGGCCTTCTGATTGGCGTCGGTGTCTTGGTCGTTCATCTCCTTGCGGATTTTCACGCGCCACTCCGTCACCTTGAAGGTGAACCAGATGTACAGCCCGATCGTGACTGCCACGACCCCCACATAAGTGATGTCGAAAACAAGCGCCAAGACGACCGCAATCATAAGCAATTCAAGGATCAACGGCCCGATCGAAAACAGCATGAAACGCAGCAGGAACTCGACGCCTTTGACGCCGCGCTCGATAATCCGGCTCAAACCCCCGGTCTTGCGCGTGATGTGATAGCGCAAGGACAGGCGATGAATGTGCGAGAACGTCTCAAGCGCCAACTGCCGCAAGGCCCGCTGACCGACCGCGGCAAAGATCGCATCCCGAAGCTGCTGAAACCCGACACCCATCAGCCGCGCCATGCCGTAGGCAATCGTCAGGCCAACCGCGCCCAGCATCAACATCCAGGCCGCATCGACCTCTTCGCCCGACAAGGAATCCACCGCTGCTGCGTAAAAGAACGGTGTGCCCACCGTCACAATCTTGGACAGGAACAGTGCGACCATGGCCCAGACCACGCGCCGTTTCACCCAAGGGTGTTCAGCCGGCCAAAGGTAAGGGGCCACCTTCTGAATGGTACGCCAGCCGCTCCGGCGCTCGCGTTCGGCGGAATAAGTATCGCTCATGAAGCCTCAATAAAGTCAGACAAAAGGCCTACGCCCCAAAGTCAGGAAAGACCAGCCCCTCTCACCCTTTTTCAAATACCTGACAGGCGCCTGGCGATTGCTTGCAATCGGCAGGCGCCCACCGCGACGCGGGCATAGCCCGCGGCGCAATACCTTAATCAGGAACAGTGAAAATCTGGCCTGGGTAAATCAGATCAGGGTCGCGAATACGTTGCGCGTTTGCCTCAAAGACACGCACGTAGAGCAGCCCCTCCCCGTATTTCTCACGCGCAATACCCCAAAGCGTATTGCCCGGCTGAACAGTGATCAGTGCCACCGGCGCACGCTCCGTACCTGCCCCATCATCCAATGCCTGAATGGCAGCGACAGGCTCGCGCCGGAACGGCGTCTCGGCACGCGACACAACCGTGCCTTCGGCATCCAACTCATCCACGCGCAGCGTATATGTCCCGGTGTCGATCTCCGGCAGATCGGCGCGCCATTGTCCGTCCTCGCCAATCTCCGTGTCCAGAATGGCTTGGTTGTTGATGTAGACCCGCACCGTCGACTGACCCGACGACCGACCCGTCAGGGCCACCTCGCCTTCGCTGTCATAGCTGATGGCGTCGATAGACACGTTATCCACAATCTGCGGACCTTCACCGCCAGATTGGATGACGCGCACGCCTTCGCTGTCGGCCAAAAGGATCGTCGGTGCAGCTTCAGTGCTCTCTGCGACAGGAGCTTGGGTTTCCTCCGGTTCTGGGGCCTCAGCGACGACCTCTTCGGTTACAGTGGCTTCGGGCTCAGCAGCCTCAACGACAATTTCTTCATTGACGGCAGGCTCTTCGGTTGCGCTCTCGACCACCTGTTCCGCCGCCTCCGCAACTTCAGCCGCCTCTTCAGCGACGTCCTCGGCAACCTCAGTCACCACGGTCTCTTCTTCGGCCACAGTTTCAAGCACAGTCGGCTCCTCAGCCTCGGCCACCTCCTCGACGACCTCTTCCTCCACCACCGGGGCTTCTTCGGCCAACAAGACTTCCGGGCTTGGCGCAAGGATCACGGATTGATCGGCAAACGCCTCTTCGCCATCCGAAAACCGCTCCAACAATGTCAGAACGCGCGGCACATCAGACCGGCCCAAAGACAAGAGCGCGACAAAGTTCCCCGCCCCGTCGGCTTCGGTATCTGCAACCGACTCTCCGTCCAGAAACAGCGCGATGCCCGAATTGGACGCAGCCCGCCCGGCGATCACGGTTTCACCGTCGGCCTCGACACGCACAATATCAAAAACAGCCGTCGACACGCGCGGCTCTGGCGCCGCTTCGGGTTCTGGTTCCGCCTCGACGACGGCCTCTTCGAGTGGCGCTTCTGGCTCAGGCTCAGGCAGCACGCCCGCCTCTTCGACGATGACGTCTCCGGAGGTGTCCGGTGTCTCTGCGCCCCCATCCGCAACATCGGGCGTATCCCCGCGCTGCAGCCCAATCAGTAGCGCCAGCACCACAACTGCGACGGCTATAACGCCACCACCAATCCAGGTCGCCTTCACGAGCCTCTCCCCTGCCTGTCCGGTCCCATCCCCAATGCGGCGTTGTCCCATCGATCGCCGCGCTTGAGCGACCATAGCAACACCGGTATCAGGGGTCAAAACACGTTTGAGACAAAGGATTTGAGTGATGCACGCCGCCCCATTTTCCGTCTGCGTCTACTGTGGCTCTCGCGACGGCAGCGATCCCGCTTACCGTGCTGCGGCCCACACCATGGGACAATCAATTGCCGAAAAGGGATGGAGGCTCGTTTACGGTGCTGGCGACGTCGGCCTCATGGGCGCCGTTGCGGACAGCGCGACCAAAGAAGGCGCACGCACCCTAGGTGTGATCCCAACCCACCTTCTGGACCGCGAGGCCCCGCGCGGCGTCTATGGGGACAGGCTCATCGCCGAAACCATGCATGAGCGCAAAAAGGTCATGTTCATGAACGCCGATGCGGTCGTGGTCTTGCCCGGTGGTGCAGGCAGCCTCGATGAATTCTTCGAGGTTCTGACATGGGCGCAGCTCGGCCTCCACACCAAGTCTGTGATCCTTCTGAACATCAAGGGATACTGGGATCCCCTTGTCGCGCTCATCGATCACGTCGTCGAAAAAGGGTTCGCCGACCAAAGCCTGCTCAACCACTTCAGTGTCGCGACTTCTGTCTCGGACGCTGTGGCTCAACTCTCGCGGTCCACATGAAAACTGCGCTCGCCTGGGCCACGATCATCGCGGGCGGTCTATGCACCCTGTTCGGGCTTTGGGCCATCGGCGCTTACATCTGGGGTGTGATCGAAATCCTCGACGAGCCGGATCAATCGTGGATCTTCTGGGGTCTCGCCATCCTGTTTCTTGGCATCTTTTCCGCGATGGGCGGCGCAGCTCTCATGGTCTTCGGCCGACGCCTTCTCAAACGCTGAACGGACAGCTTGCCGCAGTGCGGCAATGCGTCCCTTACTGCCCGACCGTGTGCACCTACCTGAAGCGCTAGCGAACAGGAGTTGCAATTATGACCGTTATTGATCCGCAAAAATTCTCTGACCTAAGACGTCCGAAAGCCAGCTTTTCTCCACAACAAAAAGTCGTCGCGGCCCTACTGACTCTCGTCGGTGTCTGGGGCTTCGCGATTGCGACATTGGGCGTGCCAGCCTTGGTCTATCCAATGATGGTGATCGTGCCCACTTTGGTTGTGATGCTCGTCCTAATCACATGGGGCATGTGACACGGAAATTTCTGTTAAGGTAACTCTCCAGCGCCCTTGGACGGGTGAGCAAAATGCAGAAGGCGCGGCCTCGCGGGACGCGCCTTTCATAAATTCGAAACCGCTTTTTGATTACATGCGGCTTGCGACGTTTTCCCAGTCTACCCAGCCTGTTGCGTCAGAAACGGGCGTCGGTGGCTGGGAGAGCAAAGTCGACAATCACATCCGCGAGGCGACGTTGTCCCAGTTCACTAGGTTGTCCAGGAAGTTCGTCAGGTAAGCGGGGCGCTTGTTGCGGAAATCGATGTAGTAGGAGTGCTCCCAAACATCGCAGCCCAAAAGTGCGGTCTGGTTGAAGCAAAGCGGGTTCACACCGTTTTCGGTCTTTGTCACAGCCAGCGAGCCGTCAGCGTTTTTCACAAGCCACGCCCAGCCAGAGCCAAACTGCCCAGCGCCAGCAGCCGAAAACTGCGATTTGAATTCGTCGACCGAGCCAAAGCTCTCAACCAAAGCGGCTTCCAGCTCGCTTGGCATGGCGCTGTCACCTGGACCCATCATCTCCCAGAACTGGTTGTGGTTCCAAAGCTGGCTGATGTTGTTGAAGATACCGTTCTGCGCGACAGCCGAGCTGTCATAGGTCCCGGTGATGATCTCTTCCATCGACTTGCCGTCCCACTCGGTTCCGGCGATCAGCTTGTTGCCGTTATCCACATAGGCCTTGTGGTGCAGGTCGTGGTGATATTCGAGTGTTTCCTTGGACATGCCTTTGCTGGCGAGCGCGTCATGTGCGTAGGGAAGATCGGGAAGTTCGAAAGCCATGTTAGTCCCCTCGTAGGTGCGGCAATTTATACATCGCATTACCTGATGCCCCTGCCCCGCAAGGTCAAGGCTTTGCGCATGTCGATAGTCAAGAAATGCCGCGCGGCGCGGTTTGGTTCCGAACGTCAGGCGCGATTACAGGTTTGCTTTCTTGCACCGCCCTTTGCCCTGAAACTGGTTGGGGCGTCCAGCGGCAGCCGCAAGGATGCGCATCTCTTGCGAGGATTTGTTCCATGTCGCCTGATAGGTGAGTTTCGCACGATTGCCGTCTTTGTCTTTCGCGCGGTAATCCCAGGCAAAGGTGATGCGCTTGTCCGTGTCGACGGCGATGCGACCGTCAACCGGTTTGCGATCATTGAAATGCAGCACGATCGGGTCCGACACCACAACACGGTCGCGAGCCGGATCAACGCCGATGAACAAAACACCGGGTATCCAGCCAGCCCCCGCCACCGGTTGCAGGAAACAGGTATAGGTTGTCTTGGCGGCAGCCCCGTTGGGAAGGGTGGCTGCAAGGCAGAGGAATAGGCTGGCCAAAAGCCAGT
>CAZMRS010000122.1:0-6878 GCA_964568435.1 uncultured Boseongicola sp.
TGTGGGGCTGATCGCGCTGCCGTTCACCGAATACCTTTGGCGATGGGCGCACTTTGCAGTCGTTATTGCGATTACATTTGTGCTGAGTTCGCTCCGCGTGATGGGCGCGGGAGATGCCAAATTCGCGGCTGCGATGGCTCCCTTTATCGCCTTCGCAGATTGGCAGCCCTTCATGTTCCTACTCGGGGCCACAATCATAGCGGCATTCATCATTCATCGCGTGGCCAAGGCCACCGGCATTCGCAACATGGTTCCGGATTGGGAAAGCTGGACGCGCAAGGAATTCCCCATGGGCATGGCACTTGCGCCGTCTCTGGTTTTCTATCTTGCGATTGCGTTGTTTCAGGGCTGATCGACCGTAAACAACGCCATCAATTCGGTATCCGCAATTGTCGTCAGCTGCAGTTCAGCCTCGATTAATTCGCCGATAATTATGTTGCGCGCTTCCGGCACAAAACCGCACTTTGGGATCACAAGGTAATCGGCGTTCTCCAACCCTGAGAGATTGCCGTAATACCACGGCGCACCACCCTGAAGCGGTTCATAGGGCCCAAACAACCAGAACGCTGCAAGGATATCCGCCACAAACAGCTGGCTGCCTTCAGGCGTATTCAATCGAGCAAGTTCGTTTGAAAGCGCGTCAAACCATGATTGCGTGCCGGCCATAAGCTGACACTCCGGAAACTCGATGTCATTCAGCGTCAGAAGATCCGCGCGATTTGCAGCTTCGCGATAGTCAAACCACACGCTTCCTTCGACGTCGAGCTGCACCAGCGCGGAGACTGTTGTGGCACGCGTTTTCGCCGTTGCAATATCCAAGTGATCAGGCTGCGCCGGCAAAAGCGGCGAGAAGTCCGAGATATCTTGCGCACTGTGACGCACCGGCGACAACACCATGTTCATCGCCGAAGGTAAAAACAAGAGTAGAGCGGCCGTCGCGACCGAGGTCATCGCGATCCGCAAATCCAGCCCGCGATGCACCTTTTCTCCCAAAGCCGGGCGCAACATGATGAGAAGCACGGCAATCGGGAATAGCCATTTCGGATCATTTCCGTAGTTCTGATATGTAATGTAGAAGAATCCGGGGATGAGCAGAACCAGTCCCAATGCCTCGGCATCAAGGTCAGAACGTCTCACGAGGAGGAACGCGAGAAACGCGATAATGGAAAGACCAAAAGTCTCGGCGCTTCCGATAAGCTCCTGAATTGACGCGCTGGGGTAAGGGCGAATTTCGCTGGAAGACACCGCCAAAAGATCCGCCGCGTATCCGAACCAATATCCTATGCCCAAGAAAGCAGAAGCGACGGCCGCGACAAGCAGTCCCCCCGCAATTGTTGCAAGCAGCATGCGGCTCTCCCCGCGTTTCAAAAGAACTGCCGCGATACCAGGCACAAGCGCGACGAAGAAAGTGATCTTCGTTAAAACCAGAAGTCCAAGACAAAGCCCGATAAGAATTCCGTCCAAGACTGGCCATCGCGCACCGACAGGCTGCAAGAAAGCCAATACGATGACTGAGTAAGTCACAGCCCATGCCCAACGATTATAATGCATCGAAATAGCAAGGTCAGTGCTGGGGCCACCGAAAGAGATTGCGAGGATCATCGCGGCGGAAAATGCTGCAAAAACATAAGCGGTTTTCGGGCTAAGGCGGCTCCACGCCACATAGAAAATCAATGGAGAAAGAGCAACAAAAACAAATACTTGTGCGTATAGTATCGAAATACCGACGCCAAAACCACGCGACAGGAATACATCAATCGGCAGAAACGCCAGAATTCCAATGGGCGTCATGAAGTCTTGATGCGGGAACTGACCCTGTTGCATCCGAAAGAGAATATCCAGGAGATGATACGTATCTCCCTCGTGTTCCGCGATCAGCAAAGCGCCCGGGCGTAGTGCCAACCATGACAAGACACCCGCCACTCCAAAGAGAACTGTGAACAAAATAAGGGGATTTGGTCTGCTCATTCCCCATCCTTTTCCATTTTTATGCCACATTAGCCGGTCATGTTCCGACCAGCAAAGGCTTGGCACGTCTTATTGTTCAAATTTGGGCAACAGCGCGCCGGGCGAATTTTGGATGAGGCATGGGTAACTCAAAATGAATATGGAAACCTCAAACGTCATGGCACCTCCCGCTCCGCGTTCGCTGGAGGGGATGAAGCTTCCAACAGTCATGATGCGGGACATCCTTCTGAAAACGATGTTCAGAATGAACATCGACCAAGTAACAGAATTGTCTAAAGCCATCTGCCTGCCAATTCCTGTGACTCAGGAAATCGTCGATATGGCACGCGAGCAGCGCCTTGTTGAAGCGACCGGCACCCTGCACGCGAACTCCGGCGGCGAGATGGGCTTCCAACTGACTGAAGCTGGCAAATCCCGTGCGCTCGACGCTTTGGCGCAGTCTGAATACTACGGCGCTATGCCCGTTCCGCTTGAGGTTTACACCGAGCAGGTCAAACGCCAATCCATCCGCAACATCCAAGTCACCCGCGATCAACTGAATGGAGCTATGGGACACCTCATCCTGCCCGACGAGCTTCTCGACCACTTGGGACCTGCAGTCAGCGCCGGTCGTTCAGTTCTGATGTACGGCCCTCCAGGCAACGGTAAGTCGTCCATCTCGAACGGTATCCGCGACGCACTTGGCGACAAAATCTACGTTCCACGTGCCATCGAATACTCTGGTCAGGTCATCACGGTTTATGACCCTATCGTTCACACAGCGGCAGAAGAGGAAGAGGATGACCCTAATTCACTCCGCCGCACAACAGGCCGCTACGATACCCGCTACGTCAAATGCGACCGCCCGACGGTGATTACCGGTGGTGAACTGTCACTCTCGATGCTCGACCTTGTCTATAACCCGACAGCGCGAACATATCAGGCTCCATTGCAGCTGAAGTCCACCGGTGGCGTCTTCATCGTGGACGACCTTGGTCGTCAGGAAGAACCACCACAGGCCCTCGTTAACCGCTGGATTGTTCCGCTGGAAGAAAACAAGGATATCCTTGCGCTGCAGTCGGGTGAGAAATTCGAAGTGCCTTTTGACACGCTCGTCATCTTCTCCACCAACTTCCACCCGAACGAGATCTTCGACAAAGCGGCCCTGCGTCGTATCTTCTTTAAAATCAAGATCGACGGTCCGGATCAGGAAGACTATCTGAAGATTTTTGCGATGGTTGCCCGGAAACGGAAAATGCCTTTGGACGAAGACACACTCGTCTATCTGATCAAGCATAAGTATCCGACGATCGACAACATCTACGCGAACTATCAACCGATCTTCCTGGTCGACCAGATGATCTCGATCTGTGAGTTCGAAGGTATCCCTTATCAGATGTCTCCGGAACTGATCGACCGCGCCTGGGCGAACATGTTCGTGAAAGAAGAGAAGATCGTCCACTAAATCTGATTTCGCCGCGCTAACGCGCGCCGATCCACCGGGGGAGCGCTGCTTGCCTATCACACATTGCTAGCAATGTGTTGTCGGCAGGCGATTGCTCGCAATCGCCGATAGACCGAACCCCCTCGGGATATTTTGCCAAGAAGAAACACATGGGTTTTCCCTGACGTGTCGCCGCGTTAAGTCAGGGTCTATGGTCGCTTTGCCCGAGGCTTTTCACGACTGGTTCGCGACCCGCGGCTGGTCCATCCATCCGCATCAGGCGGAGATGGCCGAACGCTCTGCCCTGCCCTCATTGTTGCTAATAGCGCCAACTGGCGGCGGGAAAACGCTCGCCGGGTTCCTTCCCACGCTGGCGGAACTGTCGCAAAGCTCGCACGAGGGCCTGCACACAATCTATATCTCACCGCTGAAAGCGCTGGCGGCGGACATCAAACGCAATCTGGGCACGCCCATTGAAGAAATGGGCCTTCAGATCCGCGTAGAAGATCGCACAGGCGATACCTCTGCAACGCGGAAGAAACGACAACGTGTTGATCCGCCCGATATCCTTTTGACGACGCCAGAAAGCCTCGCCCTGCTCCTGAGTTACGAGGACGCGCCACGCATGTTCGCGGGCGTCTCCCGTGTCATCGTCGATGAAATCCACGCGCTGTCCGAAAGCAAACGTGGTGATCAGCTTATGCTGTGCCTCGCTGAACTTCAGGCGATTGCGCCCAAGATGCGTCGCGTGGGTCTTTCGGCGACTGTGGAAGACCCGGATGCCGTGGCACGGTTCCTGGCGCGCCATCCGGACCCCTGCCCCGTACTTTACGCCGACCCGGGGCCTGCACCGGACATCCAGATGCTGGAAACAGACGCCTTGCCGCCGTGGTCCGGTGGTGGCGGCAGATACGCTATTCCGGCTGTGTTGGAACAGGTTAAGAAGCACAAAACCACCCTGATCTTTCACAACACCCGGGCACAGGCCGAGATCTTTTTCCACGAGCTTTGGCTTGCCAACGACGACGACCTTCCGATTGGCATTCACCACGGTTCTCTTGCTCGCGAGCAGCGTGAACGCGTCGAGGCCGCAATGGTCAGGGGTGAATTGCGCGCCATCGTCGCCACGGGCTCTCTCGACCTTGGAATCGACTGGGGGGATGTCGATCTCGTCATTCAGATCGGAGCTCCGAAGAACGTCAAACGCCTTGTTCAACGGATCGGACGTGCAAATCACACCTATAGTGCGCCATCCAAAGCGCTGGTCGTCCCTGCGAACCGGTTCGAAGTCGTGGAATGCGTCGCTGCTCTAGCCGCGGTTCGTGATGCCGATCTCGACGGCGAACCCCGCGGCCGCGGTCCGCGCGATGTGCTTTGCCAACACATACTGATCCGTGCTGCCCGTGGGCCGTTCAATGCGGACGACCTATTTGACACCTTCACGACGACCGGGGGCTACACGGACCTGACGCGCGAGGAGTTCGACCGTTGCCTCGATCTGGTTGCAACGGGCGGATATGCGCTCCGGGCCTACGACCGGTGGCAAAGGCTCAAACACCGAAGAGACGGATTGTGGGAATTGCGGGACCCTCGCGCTACCACGCAAATTCGCATGAACCTTGGGACCATTCAGGACACCGATACACTCAAAGTAAAACTGAAAGGCCGCGGGGGGCGGCCACTTGGGGAGATCGAAGAAGGGTTCGCGGCGACTCTCACGCCAGGCGATACCTTCCTGATGGGCGGCCGCGTTGTACGCTATGAAAGCTTGCGGGAGCTCACGGTCGAGGTGACGCGCCGCGCCGACAAGCCGCCAAAAATCGCGACCTTCATGGGAACGAAGTTCGCCACGTCCACCCAGCTATCCGAGCGCATCCTGAGACAGTTCGCGCAAGACAGCTGGCCAGAGCTACCCGGTCACACAGCCGACTGGCTGGCCCTTCAACGCGATGTTTCTAAACTTCCATCATCGGACAGGCTGCTCATTGAAAGCTTCCCGCACGATGGTCGCCAGCACACATGTGTCTATGGCTTTGCCGGACGTAACGCTATGCAAACATTGGGCCTTTTGGTGACCGAGCGTATGGAAAAGGCGGGCCTCGATCCGCTTGGTTTTGTCTCTACTGACTATGCAGTCTTGATCTGGGGTCTGAACGCCATTCCAGATCCCGCGCCGCTCTTTGACGGTGACAACTTGCGCGAGGCTTTTGAAACCTGGCTCAAAGGCAACGCGGTGATGAAGCGCACATTCCGTGCGTCGGCCACCATTGCCGGGCTTTTGGAGCGCAATTGGGGGCACCAGCGCCGGACCGGACGTCAGGCAAGTTTTTCGTCAGACATCCTCTACGACACGCTCAATAAATACGATCCGGATCATCTCATGCTCGACATCACCCGCGACGAAGCCATGAAAGGGTTGGTAGATTTTGGCCGCATCGAGAACATGCTCGACCGCACACGCGGACGGATCGACCATCAGGTCCTGACCCGCGTGACACCACTGGCTGCGCCGCTGTTCCTCGAACCGGGCCGGGTGCCGGTCTATGGCGAAGGGCGCGAACGTCTCTTGGAAGAAGAGGCCGAACGCCTGATGTCCACTGCTGGCCTCGACACGTTGGAAACTCCTGAAAAGCCGAAATGGCGTGTGCCCTACTAACTGCCCCTTGCCAAAACTGCCGCAGCATCGCAAGAACGAAGCATGAACGGCCGTATCGACTTTCAAGGCGAAACGCTAGACCTCCTGCCAAGCGGAGCGCTCTTCTGGGAAGCCGCCGACATGCTTGTCGTCTCTGACCTGCATCTTGGAAAGTCTGAACGCATCGCGCGGCGCGGTGGCACCCTGCTGCCACCCTATGAGACGACCGAAACATTGCTCCGACTATCTGGCGAAATCGCCGCCACGGGCGCGAAATCCGTCCTCTGTTTAGGCGATAGTTTCGACGATCGCGCCGCCGCCGAAGCACTGGACGCAACGCATCTTGAAACACTCCAACGCCTGCAAGCCGGACGACGTTGGATATGGATTGAAGGCAACCACGATCCCGGACCACTTGATCTGGGCGGGAGCCACCTTGCCGAGTATCGTGAAGGGCCGCTGGTCTTCCGGCACATTGCGGAACCTGCGGTTGAGGCGGGTGAAATCTCGGGGCACTTTCATCCAAAGGCCCGCATCAAACACGCGTCACGTCGGTGTTTTCTGGTCGATTCAAACCGCCTGATCCTACCGGCGTTCGGCGCTTACACCGGCGGCTTGGACTGGATGACGCCTGTTTTGCGCGGTCTTTTTGAGGAAAACGCGACCGCCTACCTGACAGGTCGCAAAGTGCTTGCCGTCCCTGTACCCAGAGCCGTTTAGTCGCCCGGAACCTCGAAACCTGCAGCCTTGTGGCTCCCATCACAAAACGGCTTGTTCTTCGATTGACCGCACCGGCAAAGAAACGCCCGCGATCCACGATGCACGCGCTTTCCGGTGCCTGACGTGATCTCC
>CAZMRS010000123.1:0-6847 GCA_964568435.1 uncultured Boseongicola sp.
GCGGGCGCGGGCTTGTTCTTCTGCATCCATGACTGGGGCCGCTGGGGCTGCGTCTGCCAGGCTCATCTCGGCCCTCCGTTAACGCGGTGTGAATGCGGCGTACGCACTTTAATCGGGATTGGGCGCTGTTCGGCCCTAAGCGGTTGAAAAAGCGAGAAAACCGAAATCGGTATTACGTCGGCATAACGTCGGTATTGCGTCGGTATTTGCTTTGCGAGAACGCGGATCAGGGTCGTCAGAGTCATGCGGCTTCTCCCAAAGCTTCGTGGAGCGCGTCAGAGGCCGCGCGGGTGTGCACAGCGTATTCTGAAGAAGTACGGAAATCTTCGTGGCGCGGGTAGGGTGTGTCGACGTGCAACTCGTGGATGACGCGGCCCGGGCGGGCGGCCATAACCACAATGCGGTCGGAGAGAAAGACGCTTTCGAAAACTGAGTGAGTGACGAATATCACTGTGCAGTCGATAGCGGCTTTCAGTTCGAGCAGATCGTTGTTCAGTTTAAAGCGTGTGATCTCGTCCAGCGCGGCGAAGGGTTCGTCCATCAGGATCAACCGCGGTTTCGTCACCATTGCGCGGGCGATGGAAACGCGCATCTTCATGCCGCCGGACAACTCACGCGGATAAGCGTTTTGGAAGTTTTCGAGCCCGACGAGCTTTAGGGCTTCAAGGATGTTATCGCGCACTTGGGTGAGCGGAATTCCTTTTAGGCGGAAGGGGAGCCATACGTTTTCGGTGACCGTTGCCCACGGCATGAGCGTCGGTTCCTGAAAGACGACGCCGAGATCGTCAGACCCCTGGCCGCCTTCCCAGTTGATCTTGCCGCGCGTTGGATGAATTAAGCCGGAGATCAGACGGAGCGCTGTAGACTTGCCGCAGCCGGATGGGCCGAGGAGAGACATGAAGTCGCCCTCGTTCACGGTGAGGTTCATGTCTTTGAGCGCGACGACATCGGTGCCGAAGGTCTTTTCGACGTGGCTCATCGTGAGAAGCGGCGGGCGCTTGTCAAAGGGGAGTGTCATGTTATCGGCAGCCAGCAAGAGGACGATCCGGCAGCGTATTTTCGCAGCCGGATCAGAGATTTATTGGACTTACTTAAGGTCCATTCCGACACCTTTGCCGACAAACTGGGTCGTGTAGGTGGCGGAATAGTCCAGACCCGCTTCAACGACGCCGGCTTCAACCATCTTGTTGTAGAAGTCTTCGACCTTCGCGTCGGTGATGACGCCGATGCCCATTTCGAGAGCGTCGCCACTGTCAACAATGCCCCATGCTTTCATCTTGTCGATGGCATAGGCGATTTTGTCAGACGACATCTCGGGGTTGGCTTCCTGGATCAGCGCGTTGGCTGCTGAGTTGTCTCCATAGAGGTAGTTGTACCAGCCTTTGATCGAGCCTTCGACAAAGCATTCAACCACTTCCGGGCTTTCGTCGATGGTTTGCTGCATGGTTTCGATCGTTGTTGCGTAGGACGAGTATCCATTGTCCGCGATCAGGAAGACATTCGGAGCGAAGCCGCCTTCTTTTTCGACCAAATATGGCTCGGACGAGAGGTAGCCCTGCATCCCGACCGATGTGTCGGCAAGGAATGGTGCCGGGTTAAAAGTATAAGGCTCGCGCTGCTCAGCGGTGAAACCATGTGCGGCCATCATCCACTGGTAGTAGGACTGGAAGCCGTTGTCGCCGATCAGAAGCGTCAGGTCTTTCAGGTCTTCCCAGCTGTCCGCGCTACCCGGGTGAGCGACGATAACTTGCGGGTGCTTCTGGAACGTAGCCGCGACGTTCACGACAGGAATGTTTTCCTTGGCGGCGTTAAACGCTTGAAGGAGGTCACCACCCATGTGGAATTCCATGCGACCGGCGAGCATAAGCGCGCGGTTGTTGACCTGTGGGCCACCCGGCAGGATGGTGACGCTCAGGCCGCATTCTTCGTATGTGCCGTCGGCAACGGACTGATAAAATCCGCCGTGTTCTGCTTGTGCGACCCAGTTTGTACCGAACGTTACTTCGGTCAAATGGCCACCAGCGAAGGCCGACGATCCTGCGAGTGCAGCAACGGTCGCGCCTGCGATTTTCAATTTCATGGACATCCTCACCTCCAAGTTTTTTACCAATTGCCATTTGTGTCGAGAGACAGGGGGCTTCCAATTCACACCCATGTCACAGGCCCCCGCGCGCAGCAATTCGCACAATCATTACGCGGCATTTTACGATTCGCCCATGCTTTAAGCACTTTTTTGGCGGATTGTTTGCGCTTGCTTGTGGCCGATCTGCGTTGCAGATTTTTGGTCATGAGAGAGCTTACACCACAAGATATCGCGCCTCCCTTTGCCAGATACGCCCACGGCGTTGAAGTTCCGCCCGGGGCAAGGCTGATTTTCACGTCTGGCCAGCTTGGCTTGGCAGCCGATGGGACAGTGCCCGACGACGTGGGTGCGCAGGCCGATATCTGCTTTGCGAACATAGACGCCATTCTGCGCAGCGGCGGTGCTGGGCGTGGCGACGTGGTTCGGATCAATGCTTTTGTGACGGATCGTGCGCATATGGCTGGGTACATGGCGGCGCGTGACAGGTGGTTGGCTGATGTTGAGCGGTTGCCGGCCTCGACCTTGGTGATCGTATCGGGGTTCACGCGGCCCGAGTTCACGGTGGAGATCGAGGTCATCGCAGCCGTTCCCGAGGGGCGGTGAGACATGCCTGGGCGGTTCTTTCTGGAAACGCCGATGGAACAGGTTGCCAAGTGGTGCGGGGCAAATGCCGGGGGTTTGAACGATCCACCACGGCTCAATGTGGCTCCGGGGGAAGAGATCGCCGTCTGCACCGCTGCCCGTGATCTGGTTCATATGAGATGGGGAGTGATCCCTGTGGGGCGTGTGAATGCGCGGGGTCGGCCCGTGTTGGAGACGATCGTCAATGCTCGGTCAGAAACAGTTTTTGACAAATCCGCTTTCGAAGGCGTTCGCCGCGCGCTGGTCCCTGCCGATGGCTGGTACGAGTGGACGGGTGAAAAGCGCAAAAAGACGGCGTGGCGCATTCGTCGTGCTGATGGCGGGATGATGGCCTTCGCGGCGATTACCGATATTTGGACTGCGCCCGGAGGTCGTGAGGTGCCGCAGGTGGCGACGGTAACGTGCGAGCCGAATGGAGATGTGCGGTACATCCATCATCGGATGGGTGTTATACTCGAGCCGGGTCAGTTTGAGACCTGGCTGAACGGGCCGGAGGACGCGGCACGGGAACTCATGCAGCCTTTGCCCGATGGAAAGTTGGTGGTCGAGCAAGCGGACGACGTTGACTGGTCGGCGGCATAAGCGCGGCGATTGACTTTCTTAGTGCAGCCGGTCAAGGGTCAAGTCGTTATGCAAGCGTTTGATTACATTGAGATGATCCGTGGCTGAGGGGTGGCCGGTCGCGCCGTTTGGACGACGCATTGGGCTGCTAGGCGGGTCGTTTGATCCGCCGCATTCAGGGCACGTACACATCACATTGGAGGCATTGAAGCGCTTTCAGCTGGACGAGGTGTGGTGGCTGGTGTCGCCGGGCAACCCATTGAAAGCGCGTGGGCCGGCTCCGCTGGATGAGCGCATTGGGGCGGCGCGCGCTTTGATGAACCACCCGCGGGTGCGCGTGACAGATTTGGAGCGCAAACTGGGGACCCGTTACACCGCCGCTACGCTGGCGGGGTTGCGTCATGCCTATCCGGGCGTGCAGTTCGTTTGGCTGATGGGCGCGGACAATCTGGCGGATTTTCATCGGTGGGATCGCTGGCGGGAGATTTTCCAGACCGTTCCAATAGGCGTATTGGCGCGTCCGGGGGATCGGATTTCGGCAAGGCTGTCGCCCGCGGCCCGGCGTTTCAGGTTTGCAAAGCTCAGATCACGCGAAGCCCCTGTATTGGCGAGGCTGCAAGCGCCTGCATGGTGTTTTGTGAACGTGCCTATGACGCCAATATCCTCGACGGCTTTGCGCGCCGCGGCGGCGAGCGCAGGGTGAGGTTCGTTGGTCACAAAGGCGTCAGTGGTGGCCGCTTCAATCTTGTCTCGTGACAAAAGCCGCGAGATAAAGTGCGCATGACGAGCTCCCCCTCTCGCCGCGCTATCCTTGCAGGGTTGATGGCTTCTGCCGGACACGCCGCTTTGGCGGAGGCTCCAACGCGGTTTGAACGTCCGCCGGCACGCGGTATTGCGAAGGTCGCGCCAGCCGAGCCAAACGACATTGTCAAAAAAGTTGGGCTGGCAGGTGCCGTCACGTTTGTTGTGGCGGATGCAGAGACCGGAGAGGTGCTGGACGCACGGCAGCCAAGCCGTCCGATGCCACCTGCAAGCACGCTGAAGGCTGTCACGTCGCTTTATGCTTTAGACCGTCTTGGACCGGATTATCAGTTTGAGACCAATGTGCTGGCGGTTGGGTCGGTAAAGGATGGCGTTCTGGAGGGGGACCTTTGCCTTGTCGGCGGAGGCGATCCGACGCTTTCGAGCGATGATTTGGGAGAACTGGCGAAGGCTGTCGCCGAAGCTGGTGTGACCCGGATTACGGGCGATTTCCTTGTTTGGGCGGATGCTCTGCCAAGGTCCGACCGGATCGACGACTACCAACCCGAATTCGTGGCTTATAACCCGTCGTATGGCGGGCTGAATTTGAACTTTAATCGCGTGCATTTCGAGTGGAAGCCCGAGAAGGACGAGATCGGGATCACTATGCAGGCGCGTGCGTTGAAGTATTCGCCTGAAAGCAATGTCGCGCGGATGCAGATGATTGACCGGCCATCGCCCGTTTACGACTATATGCGAGGGCGCAATGTGGATCGCTGGACGGTTGCAAAACGCTCGCTTGGCAAGAAGCCCGGTGCGCGGTGGCTGCCGGTGCGTTTCCCGGCGCTGTACTGCGGGGATGCGTTTCGGTCGATTGCGCGGCTTCAAAACTTGTACTTGCCACCCCCGAAACTTGCGGAGTTGCGGCCGGAGGGCCGTGTATTGGCCGCCCTGCTAAGCCAACCGCTGACCGACGTGTTACGCGGTATGATGCGGTATTCGACGAATATCACCGCTGAAGCGGCGGGCATGGCGGCGAGTTTGGCCAACGGCGTACCACTTCAAAACCTTGTTGGTTCCGGGGCGCGTATGGCGGGCTGGGCCGAGGTGAAGTTTGGAACGCGTCGAATGACGTTTCGGGATCACTCGGGGCTTGGGTATGACTCGGAAGTCAGCGCCGCCGATATGGTGTCTATTCTTCGGCAGGGCGAAGGCGTCAAAGAGTTGATGAAGACCTATGCGATCCCGGACACCAGACGAAGCGACGGAAAAGCGCTTGATGGCGTTTCGGCGGTGGCGAAGACAGGTACGCTGAATTTCGTCAGCTCACTTGTGGGGTATGTCACCACCAAAGGCGGTCGCAAATTGGTATTCGCCATTCTGACAGCGGACAAGGAGCGCCGGGATTCTATTCCAGTCGAGCAGCGCGAAAGGCCACCTGGATCAAGATCGTGGGCGAACCGGTCGCGGCGGCTGCAGAGGGCGCTGCTATCCGATTGGGCGCGGCGCTTCGAGGGTGTTTAGATCGTCATGTGACGGGCACGTGCACCGCGTTCGATGGCGGCGGCGGCGAGACGATCGATGTTGAGCTCGTGGCGCATTTCGGCGAGTAACTCCAGCTCGTCCTGAATTACTTTTCCGTCGGCGACGGCGACGTCGCAGGCCATGGCATAGGCCGTCTCTTGCAATCGTTCTGGAAGTGTCGTGCGCACAACGTCCCAAAAGATGTCCAAGCCGTCTTCGTCCGCGAACATGTCGAACACGCCGTTAGAGATGTCTTTCAAGCGTGCCATGTCGAAATCGGCAAAGGCGGGCAGGTGGTTGATGATACGTTCGATCGTCACCAATTCGGACGTTCGAATGTTTTCGTCTGACGCGGAAATGGCGATCATTATGGCAACGAGCGTATCGGCGGGCGTGTAATCGTTCGGGGAGAGGGACAAAATGCGTTCCTTTTCGGGGATTCCATCCTGAATTTATTGACGACATACGCCGCCCGCAATAGGTAGCGGGCCTTGCGCGTCGGGATCGTCGCGTACCGTTTGAAGGAAATGTGAAATGACCGCTTTGATAGATGCTGCAATGACCTCGAAGGCTTGGCCCTTTGAAGAGGCGCGCCGCATTTTGAAACGCTATGAAAACGCGCCGCCTGAAAAGGGGTACGTGTTGTTCGAGACGGGTTACGGGCCGTCGGGTCTTCCGCATATCGGGACCTTTGGCGAGGTGTTGCGCACGACGATGATCCGTCGGGCGTTCGAGGTTATTTCAGATATTCCGACGCGTTTGATCTGCTTTTCGGACGATATGGACGGAATGCGGAAAGTGCCCGGGAACGTCCCGAACCAGGAGATGCTGAAAGAGCATTTGCAGAAGCCTTTGACGGCGGTGCCGGATCCGTTCGGTGAGTTCGAAAGTTTTGGACACCACAACAACGCGATGCTGCGTCGATTTCTGGATACGTTTGGGTTTGAGTACGAATTTTATTCGGCGACTGAGTTCTACAAGACCGGGCAGTTTGACGAGATTCTGCTTCGTGCTGCCGAGCGGTATGACGACATCATGAAGGTGATGTTGAAGTCTCTGCGCGATGAGCGCCGCGAGACCTATTCGATTTTCCTTCCGCTGCATCCTGAGACCGGGCGCGTTTTGTACGTGCCAATGAAGGAAGTAAATGCGGCTGACGGCACAATCACGTTTGACGACGAAGAGGGACGTGAATGGACGTTGCCGGTGACGGGCGGGCAGGTGAAGCTGCAGTGGAAGCCGGATTTCGGCGCGCGCTGGGCCGCACTTGGCGTCGATTTCGCGATGTACGGTAAA
>CAZMRS010000124.1:0-6844 GCA_964568435.1 uncultured Boseongicola sp.
GGACGAAACTATCTTCACAAGGAAAGACCTAATCACCGACAGATTGCTGCCTGTTGCCTCCGCACGCTCCGTAGACGAATTCGGCTGGGATCTTGCTCGCAAGGATGCCCCGCCGATCCCTTATCTTGCGTATGAGCGGTCGTCATTCTTGGGCATGGTTGCCGAGAACATCGTGGGAAAGCGATCCTTCGAGGCTGAAACCATCTACGTGGACAGCCTTGTGGAAACCATCAAACGCCGCCTTTTGGCAGGCAGCGGATTTGCCTGGCTGCCGGAAACCTCCGTGGAAAGCGAACTTGCCAAAGGTTCAGTAGTGACGATCGGCAACGAAACGTGGAGCGCAAAACTAACACTGTCAGCGCTCTCTAACCCGTCGGTTTTGGATCAAAGAGCGCGTCAGGTCTGGGACGAGCTCTAGTTCCCTTGCATCTCATCAAATCTAGAGCACTCAACGCGTTTGCAGACGGGCACTATTCAGTGTGCTGAAGATGGAACTTCACGATACCGCTGACGAGAAGGTCCACCGTATCTACCACGTGGTTTTCCTGTGGCAGGCTCTCTGCAAGAAGTGAGAACTCCGAACATGCCACAAGCTGAAGTCCGGCCCCGCCGGCGGCCAACTCCATCGACGCGCTTTGTAGAATGTCTTTCGCCTCGGCAGTAGGTCCGTTGCGCTTGACGTCGCGTATGGCCGAAAGCAGTAAAGAGTCATCCGCAGGCCAGATCGTTGCAAGTCCACGCGCCTCCAGCCCTCTTTCAAAAAGGGCTGTGCGTCTGACCGCAGGCGAAGCCAGCATACCGACACGGCCGCCCGGTCCAAGCGTCTGTTCCGCATGTGCCACGGCCAAGTCGACCATATTCAATAATGGAATGCTCACAGCCTCAACGATGGCATTTGCGTAGTGATGAGCGGTGTTGCACGGCATGGCCAAAGCGACAGCGCCAGCAGCTTCCAGACGACGCGCCATTGCCGCGAGACTAGGACTGGGGTCCTCTCCCGTGCCTTCAATCAAGTGCGCAATTCGCGAAGGAACTTTCGGGTTCATGTCGATCAGCAGTGGAATGTGATCAGAGTCGTCTTGTGCGGGAATCGCTTGGATGAGCCTTTGTTGAAGCAGTACGGTTGCCTCCGGCCCCATGCCTCCAAGTACTCCTATTGGGTGCCATTCACTCATCTAAACACCCGAGTGATTTGACGGGAGCAGACGCATTCATGCAGTTCTGTCCACAACGCTTCGCAGTCAATTTTTGTTACCTCGAAAACACCGGTTTCCACACTAATCCCCCTCGGACGAGCGGAAGGCAACCTGAACGTGGGTCGATTGCTGCGGCTAGTTGACCATTCGCGCACTGCATTTGCGGCGCATATGAGCCGCGCGTTCAGCCGCCCATCACTCCGTCGAGGTGGAAAGTTCAAAGGACTGTGTTGTCTCGTCTCACTCGAAAATGTGTTGACCAACCCCTCGCTCCTGTTTTCAGTCGATCTTGGAGAACTCAGGGTTGGTCGCATTGCCAAACACCAAGAACCATCGCAGTCGGGCCGAACTCGAGGCCTCAGTAGACCATATTAAGGATGCGCCTAAGGATGCCGGCTCAGTTGCGCTCATCGTAGTACGACCCCAGCACGGCGAGCGCAGGACTCCAGCCAGTGTATACATTTCGGCCGAACACGGAGTAACGGGCGACCACTGGTCAAAAGGCTGCTGGCTGGAAACCGAAGGCGGCGAGCCTCACCCCAGTGTTCAAGTCAACCTCATGGGTGTCCGCGCCGCCGAAGCCATCGCAGGTGATATCAACAACTGGAAGGCGGCTGGGAACAACTTCTTTATCGATATCGATATGTCGCCCGAGAATTTGCCACCGGGAACACGTTTGCAACTTGGAAACGCAGAAATCGAGATTTCGGCGCAAGCCAACAAGGGCTGTCAGAAATTCATTGACCACTACGGTCGCGATGCGTGCGTATTTGTGAACGTCGGTCCGGGGTGGGCAAACCGCACACGTGGCCTTTACGCCCGTGTCATCAAAAACGGAGACGTTCGGCTGGGCGACATGCTTCTAAAAATGTGATGCTAGCGTATCGGGTGAGCAGTAACCAAGAGTATCTACGGGTCTCAATGGCCATGTGACGGAAATGGTAAGGTTTGCCAATCGCGCGGCCCATCCCAAAGATCCCTTTTGCAGACAAGCTGCATTAGGGACCCCAGTCCGAGGCACAGGGCGAGAGGTACTAGGGTTGGTTTTTTTTGGGGGGAGGCTCGGCCGCGCGTTGTGAAGGATAAGCCAGCGACAACCATGATTGTCAGCTTGGGTTGTTTTTTTGCGTTCGGTTCGAAAATGAAAATCGAAGCGGTGGTATTGGCCGCCTAGCGGACGCTTCTTTAATTGCGGCAAAGCGGATCTCGAGAACGCTTCGCTCAGAAATAGTAGCCATTCGTTGGCTTGCACATCGCGATGGCAGCTATCAGGCCAGATCCAAAGCGCCGACTGCACTTCGTGATTATGACGGGCTTAGCTTATGCTTGTAATTGGACCGGAATTTTCAAGAGGATGATTACAAGTTTCTCAAAACTCAAAGTCTCGACGGGACGGTGCTTTCATCTGTGCAGAATACGCGCAAGAAAGCGATGGATGCGAACGCGAAGTGGCGTGATCTATCATTTGTTGTTCATTTTCAGATATTTAAGTCGTGAAAATCAAAAATTGCGCCAAATGATGTAAGCGCTTGCACGAATCACTTGTAAGCGCTTACATTAAAGGAGCCGGCAATGTGCTATTGCAAAATGTAAGCGCTTACATAGCCAAATGACACGAAACAACGAGAGCTCTATGACATGTATCTAATCGCTTCCTTGTGTGTCTTTATCATTTACTTCGCCAACGTCGCTTTGGGCGCGTACACACGCAGCCCATTCATGGGAGACGTCGGCGAGATGCTGGTTCTGTTCTTGGCGACGATACTTTTCGTCGTCGCAATTCTAAAAAAGGAAGCTGAACGGAAAAGCAAAAACGACAGCTGACTTTAATGTTTCCAATGGGAGGAAAATGAATGACTGAAGACCGTAAGGAGCTCGCGTCCGCGGAGCGCCGTAACTTTTTGAAACTGACTGCCACCGGTGGCTTCACAGCCGCTATGGTTGCTGGCGCTGCAGGCATGCTGTGGTCGTCCAAAGCTGTGGCTCAGACTGCAAATGAAGAGCGCGCGCGCGAGCAAGCAGCCGACCATGTTATGATCGTCGGCACGGCATACGTGTTGGGTGCGTCGCGCGGCTATCCTATTATGCAGCTCGACCTGAAAGAAAACATTCAGAACGCAACAAACGGCAAGGTATACGTCAAGCTTGCGCCTGGTGGTCAGCTTGGTGCCGGTGGTGCGCTTGTTCAAGCCGTACAGGGCGGAACAATTCAGGCAGCACAGCATTCGCTGTCCAACTTTGCGCCATTTGCGTCGACTGTTGATCTGATCAACATGCCGTACCTCTGCGGTTCCAACCAGCGCTTCACAAACCTCGTTAACTCCGATTTCTGGAAAACAGCAGTGGAGCCGAAGGTCGAAGAGAACGGCTTTAAGGCACTGTTCTACGTAAACATCGATCCTCGCGTTGTTGCCGTTCGTAAAGGTGGCGCAGGTGCTGTAATCACACCAGGCGACCTTGCCGGCGTTAAGTTCCGTGTACCAGGCTCCAAGATGCTGCAGCAGTACTACCGGATGGTTGGCGCAAACCCGACACCGGTTGCTTGGGGCGAGACACCGTCCGCCATTAAGCAAGGCGTCGCAGACGCGCTTGACCCATCTGTTGGTGCGCTTCACGTGTTTGGCTTTGGTGAAATCCTCAGCCACGTAACGTTCACGCAGGCCGTGCCAGACAGTCAAGTTTACTCGTGTAACCTTGAGTGGTTCAACTCTATGCCGGGCGACGTACAGGAAGGCATCATGTGGGGTGCGGAAATGACCGCACACCAGAACCTCGCCAAAGTACCTTCAGCGCGCGCCTATGCCATGGCCGAGTTGACCAAAGCTGGCGTCCAATTCCACAGCCTGTCTGACGACCAGTTGGCAGAATGGAAAGCGGCCGGTGGCTTCCAGCGTTCCGAATGGGATGAGTTCAAGGTAGACCTTGCTGGTTCCATGGACAACTTCGCCAAAATGGAAGAAGCCGCAGGCACACAAGGCAAGTACTACGTGCACGACGCATAGAAGAAACAAGCGCGGGCGCCCAAAGAGGCGCCCGCTTCTTTCTTGACGACAGCGCCGCACTTAGCGGACGCGCGTAGGCGCGCTCTCTGTACTGTGGCCAAACGGCGGAAACCCACATGGACCTCTTACGTCACATCGACCGGAATGCCGAACGCTGGCTCTTGCTGATTTTCTACGTGATGCTCGTCATCACGATGGCGATCGAAGTTTTGCGCCGCGAGATCTTTTCTTACTCATCCATCTGGGGTGAAGAGATCGTTCGGTACTCTTTCATTTATCTTGCTTGGATTGGCGCAGCTGCCGCGGTCAAGGAGCGTGCACATATTCGCATCGACGTGGTGATGCATTACCTGCCCCCGCGACCCAAAGCCCTACTGTACATATTCGGTGACCTCATCATGTTCTTTGTGGCGGTCATTGCTGTGTACTGGTCGTGGGAGGCCGTGCATATCTCGGCCAAGTTCGGCTCTGTAACCGACGGTCTTCGTATATCCAAAGTTTGGTTTCTGATGGCTGTGCCAGCAGGGTTCGCGCTTATGATCTGGCGGCTTCTGCAATCCTTTAAACGCGACCTCATCGCACTTCGTACCGGAAAACCGGTGTTCGAAGGCGACACGCTATTTGATTGAGGAACTAAATCATGCTTTGGCAAACACTCGATCAAACAGTCGAATTGGGCTGGGATTTCTACCTGCCTGTTCTAATCTTTGTCGGGCTTATCGCATTGGCTGTTCCGGTTTGGGCGGCAATCGGTACAGCGGCGATCACCATGCTCGTGATGTCCGGCGACCTTCCTCTGAGCCTTATTGGCGAAAAACTGTTCACCGGCATTGACGCTTTCGCGCTGACGGCTGTTCCGCTCTTTATCCTGACAGGGGACGTTTTGGTCCGAACGGGGCTCAGTCGAAAATTCCTGGATGTGGCCGAAGCGCTCACTTGCTTTGCAAAGGGTGGCTTCGGGTCTGCAACGGTTCTGGTTTGCGGTATGTTCGCCGCCATCTCGGGTTCGGACGCCGCTGGCGCCGCCGCCGTGGGCCGCATGACCATCGCGCGCCTGGTTGAAAGTGGCTATCCACGTCCTTACGCCTGTGCCTTGGTGGCTGCTGGTGCCTGTACTGGCATTCTGATCCCGCCATCCATCGCATACATCATCATCGGCCTTGTCTTGGGTATTTCCGCGTCCACGCTGTTCCTGGCCGCGCTTATTCCAGGCCTTTTCATCCTGTTCTCGATCCTCATCACAAACCTGATCGTCAACCGTATCTACGCCTATGAAGGTGGAGGCATGATGACAGCGGGCGAGTGGTTCTCCAATCTTGCACGAGCGCTGAAGTCTGGCTGGTATGCCTTTATCGTACCGGGGATCATCTTCTACGGGATTTTTTCAGGTCGCCTTACGCCTACCGAGGCCGGTGCCACGGCCGTCGTCGTAACGATCATTATGGGCTTCCTCTTGCGGACGCTTTCATTTGCTGACTTCCCAGCCATGCTTGTAAGCTCTGCGAAGGTGAACGGGGTGATCCTTCCCATCATCGCCTTCTCGGCACCTTTGGCGGAAGCTCTGGCAATCATGGGCGTTCCACAAGGCTTCGTCACATCTGTGACCGGCCTTACGGATGAACCATGGTTGTTGATCTTGCTAATGATCGGCATCCTGATCGCAGCTGGCTGTGTGATGGAAACGACGCCGAACATCGTGATTCTTGCACCGATCCTGAAGCCTTTGGCCGACAATATCGGCATGAACGAGATTCAGTTCTGTATCATGATGATTACTGCACTGGGTGTTGGTTTCATTACGCCGCCTCTTGGACTCAATCTGTTTGTTGTCTCCGGCATCACAGGGGAGTCCATTCTGAAGATCGCAGCGCGAGCAGTACCGTTTGTGTTCTGCATGTTCATTGTGGTCCTTCTGATCGCGTATGTCCCAGCAATCTCAACAACGCTGCTTCCAGAAATTTATAAATAGCAGCAACAAAACTCGGGGCGCCCACTCCAACCCTATGGTTGAAGGGCGCCCCAAATTCATAGGGCAGCAAGGCTCGACAACCGCAAACGAAGGTGCAGATTGCATGTACAAGAATATTCTCGTGCCGATGGCTCTAGATCACGACATTTCGCCCCAGACTCTTGGTGTCGCAAGGGCCCTGCTGAGCGACAACGGAACAATCACCGCGATTCACATTCACGAAGCCGCCCAAGGATCGGTGGCCAGCTACATTAGCGAGGATGCAGTCCGTGAAGCTCAGGAGAATTCCCGTGCAAAGCTGGCGGAGAAAACCGCAGGAATTGAAGGTCTGAATGCCGAATTTGTTGTAGGTCACGCTTACCGAAGCATTATCGACTATGCAGACATCAATAATATCGATTGCATTGTTATTGGCTCGCACAAGCCTGGTCTAAGTGACTTCTTGCTAGGCTCGACGGCCGCTCGTGTCGTAAGGCACGCTTCGTGCGCAGTGCACGTTTGCCGCATTTGACAATCCGCCTGGGTCTCTAGCCGCCCAATGACTGTGCCATTTCTTCGAGGAGTCACGGGTACCGGGGTGCGCATAGTGAGTCCCTGATGCAGTCGGGTACGATTGTACTGTCTGAACCAGCAATTGACGACAACTTGCACCCGCTTTGTGGTCGTGAGCCAGTGGG
>CAZMRS010000125.1:0-6817 GCA_964568435.1 uncultured Boseongicola sp.
ACCTTCCGTCCCCCAGACGGACGCGCTACCAGGCTGCGCCATAGCCCGACTGAGCGCGTTCTGGCGCAAAAGTCGGATGTCTGCAAGAGCGGATCTGTTGCGCGTTCGGGGAAGTGCACGTGTGTCTCTAGCTTTGCGCGTCGAGGAGTGCCTGGAGACGAGCCTGAGCGGCCTTCAGAGTTTCGCGGTGCCGCGCAAGCTGGGCGGCTGGGGCGACGGCAAGGCGGGCGGCGACCGACGGTGTGTCTGAGTAGGCCCCATCATCGTCTGCGGGATCAGTCGCGGGAACGTCTGGGGTGGCCGGGATCGTCGGCTTTGGCGGCTCTTCCACAGCGGCAGAAGGTGTCGGTGCCTCTGCTGCGGGCGAGGGGCGAGACCGAGAGGGAATGAATGTCGGCATTGGAACCGAGGGTGGTGCACCGAACATATCCGGCTGATCTTCGTCAGCCTCAACAGGCGGTTCCGGTGGAGCAGGCTCGGGTGCCGGTTCCGCGGCATGAGTTTCTCGTGCTGTCGGCGCAGGCGCAGCAGGCGTTTCAGCTGGCGACGGAGCTGGTGCCGCGTTGAGTTCGATAACGGGGGCCTCTTGCGCTTCACCTTCCAGTGGCTGGGAAAATGAAGAGACGTGCTTAATGCCTTGTTCTCGAAGGAGTTTCTGTACCCCGCGGATGGTCATGCCCTGATCGTGCAGCAGCGTTTTCACACCGCCGATCAAGCGCATGTCAGAGGGTCGATAGTACCGTCTGCCGCCTGCTCGTTTTACTGGTTTGATCTGGGAAAAGCGGCTTTCCCAGAAGCGCAGGACGTGAGTGGGTATATCAAGCCATTCTGCGACTTCCGAGATCGTGCGGAAGGCGTCGGGTGACTTTTCCATGGAATGCGTAACTAGCTTTTGTTGCCAGCCGCGACGCGCTCTTTCATCAGATGCGATGGCCGGAACGTTAAGACGCGGCGGGGGTGAATAGGGACTTCCTGCCCGGTTTTTGGATTTCGACCGATACGTGCGGCCTTGTCGCGAACAGAGAATGTGCCGAAGGACGAGATTTTGACCTGCTCGCCGGATGCAAGGGCATCGGACATATGAGCGAGAACACTCTCAACGAGTTGAGCGGATTCGTTTCGGCTGAGGCCGACCTCGCGAAACACCGCTTCGCTCAAGTCCATGCGTGTCATAGTCTTTTCGCTCATCCTATCCCCCTTTATTGATCGTTCCAGCGCGAGCATGGTCGGGATGAAATTCCGAGTCAATATCAAGGCCTTGAGAAAAAGCCTTAATTTGGGGTTACCAGCGGAGAACCACCGCTCCCCAGGCGAGACCGCCGCCGATTGCCTCGGTTACAAGCAAATCGCCTTGTTTTATTTGGCCTCTTTCGACGCCGACAGACAGGGCAAGGGGAATCGATGCAGCAGATGTATTACCGTGATCCTGGACCGTTATGACAACGCGATCGAGGCCCACGCCCATTTTCTGCGCCGTGGATTTGATGATCCGAAGATTGGCCTGATGCGGCACGATCCAATCGACATCATCGCCGCTAAGGCAGACCTTCTCCAAGGCGGCGTGCGCCGTCTGAGCGAGCTTTTCTACCGCGTGGCGGAAGACTTCTTTGCCCTGCATACGGAGATAGCCGGTTGAATTTGTGGATACACCGCCGTCGACATAGAGGATGTCTTTGTGGCGGCCGTCGGAGTTCAGGTCGGTCGCAAGAATTCCGCGATCTGCGTTGGTGCCTTTGCCTTCAGCGGCTTCGAGGACGAGAGCGCCTGCGCCATCACCGAACAGAACGCTTGTGGTGCGGTCTTCCCAATCCATGATCCGGCTGAAGGTTTCAGCGCCGATGACGAGGGCGCGTTTGGCCTGACCCGAGGCGATCAGCGCGTTCGCGTTGGCGAGCGCGAAGACGAAACCTGCACAGACGGCCTGCACGTCAAATGCGAACCCACGCGTCATGCCGAGTTTGCCCTGAACCATGGTCGCGGCCGACGGGAAGGTCAGGTCTGCGGTAGATGTGGCCACGACGATAGCGTCGATGTCATCCGGCGTCAGGCCAGCCATATCGAGCGCTTTTTGGGCAGCAGCGGCGGCCATGTCGGATGTTGTTTCGCCCTCGGCCGCGAAGTGACGCCGTTCGATACCGGAACGCGAGCGGATCCACTCGTCGGACGTATCAATGGATGCTTCAAATTCGCTGTTTGGCACGACCCGTTTTGGAAGGTAGTGCCCGACGCCTCGGACTTGGGCCCGTATGGTCATGCGGTCTGCTCGTTATTGTTTGTTGTCGCGGCGTCATCCTGACTTGCGACGCCGCTGGATGCAACCCGTGCTGCAAGGCGTTCGTTGAAGCCGCTTTCGGCAAGTCGGAAGGCGAGTTTGATGGCGGAAGACACGCCGGTGGCGTCGGCTCCGCCGTGTGATTTTACGACTGTTCCATTCAAACCAAGAAAGACACCGCCATTCACACGGCGCGGATCGATGCGCTTGGACAGGCGTTTCAGGCTGCCAAGGGCCAAAAGGGCCGCGAACTTTGAGAGTGGCGTCGCGTTGAACGCTTCGCGCAGGAATTCTCGGATCAGACTTGCAGTGCCTTCGCCGGTTTTCAGGGCGACATTTCCTGTGAAGCCGTCGGTCACGATGACATCAACGCGATCGGACGGAATGTCTCCACCTTCGACGAAGCCCACAAAGTCGAGTTCAGCGTCAGGGGCCTTTTCGGCGATCAGGTCGTGCGCAGCTTTGATTTCGTTTCGGCCTTTGTGTTCTTCAGTGCCGACGTTCAGCAGGCCGATGCGCGGGCGTTTGATGCCCAGGCCATTGCGGGCGTAGGAGCCGCCCATGAGCGCGTATTGCAGAAGATCGTTTTCGTCAGCGCGGATGTCGGCGCCAACATCGAGCATAATGTTGAAACCGCCCTTATTGCGCGATGGCCAGAGGCAAGCGATGGCCGGGCGGCCGACGCCGGGAAGTTTGCGTAGACGGATCATCGAGACGGCCATGAGGGCGCCGGTGTTACCGCAGGATACAACGGCCTGAGCCTCGCCATTCTTCACGGCGTCGACTGCGGACCACATGGAGGTGTTCTTGCCGTTCCGCATCACGTGGGACGGCTTGGCGTCCATTGTCACGATATCTTCGGTGTCGCGGACCTCGCAGCGGTCGGTCAGGCCGGCCTTATCGATCAGAGGATTGATTTCGGCAGCGCGGCCGTGGATGAGGAACCCAATGTCAGGGTTTTTCTCGGCGCTCTTTTGGATGCCAGAAACGACGGCGGGCGGCCCTTGGTCGCCGCCCATCGCATCTACAGAGATAATTGTGCGCCGCGGCGCCTCAGTTAAGCTTTGATCGGAAGTGTCCGTCATCGCGTACCGAGCGGGCGCATCACGCGCTTATGCCGCGTCGTCGTCGAGGTCGATTTCGTCGGCCTGAGCGATGACTTCGCGATCTGCGTAGTGGCCGCAAGCACCACACACGTGGTGTGGACGCTTCAGCTCGCCGCAGTTCGGGCATTCAGCCGGATTGCCGGCAACAAGTGAGTCGTGGGCGCGGCGCATGTTACGGCGCGACTTGGTGACTTTATTCTGAGGGACAGCCATGTCACATCCTCAATAGTTATTGGGGCCACGCGCCCCCGGTTTCAACAGTTGGAGCGGTCATACGCAAATGCGTGCCCGGTGTCCAACCCAATCATTCGAGCGAGGCCGGGAACATACTGCGATTCCGTTGAAACGCAAGCGCGATTTCACGTCTCTTCCGAGCCGTCCTTTTTGAGCTTTTCTTGCAACGTTTTCAGGGCCGCGAAGGGCTTTACGTCGTCATTGCTTAACGGGGTTTGTCCGGGTTCGGTCACGGCGATGTCGACAGGTTCGACGCCGGGAGCTCGGGGCCAGTCGGGAAGGGCAAGGGCGAGGGCCTCTTCCATGACGTCCGAAAGCTCGAGAGTTTCGGGCAGTGGCTCGACCGAGTCGTCTTCTGGCATTTCAACCTCGGACGCATCCGGTAATTCGGGCAGATCGGCAAGGAACTTGCGTTCGACCGTCTCGTCCAGGCGGGTTGTGACCGGATCGAGCGTCACGACGCAGGGCTGCACGACGGTTGCGCCCAGTTTTGCAGACAACGTCCAGTCTTGCTTGCCCATCGGAGCAAGCTGCCCTTCGAAGGTGAGTTTTTTGACTGCGAGTATTCCGAGGCGGTCGGCAATGGCTTTGCGCGCCTCAGCGTCAGGCGCGAGACGAAATGGTGTTTTCTTTTTCAGATCGGATAGGCGCAGTTTGGTCTCCATTGGCTCTTTCCTTGATCCGGTGTCATTCTCTGGATATGCCGACTAGGGCTGTGTTGGCCGGAAGACAAGAGGTGGGGCGTGGATCGACGGTTTCAGAAGTGGGTACGAAATAGCGTGGCGGCAGGTGTCGTTGTTCTGGCCGTTGCTGGATGTGCTCGGCTGGAGGACGGGCATGGATATGTGCCGGAGGCCTCTGCTTTGTCTTCGGTTGTCGTCGGTCTGGATACCAAAGCCACTGTGCAGCAAAGCCTTGGGCAACCTGGAACGCGTGGGATCGTGGATGATCTTGGATGGTATTATGTCCGGTCTGAATATGAGCAGTATCTATGGCGTGCGCCGGTCGAAGTGGATCGTCGCGTCGTTGTGGTGACGTTCGACGAATCCGATGTCGTGCGGAACATTGAAGAGTTTGGTTTGGAAGAGGGACAGGTTGTGACCCTGTCCCGTCGTGTGACCGACTCCAATACCGCTGGCGTCAGCTTCTTGCGTCAGCTGTTTGGCAACATTGGGAACTTCGACGCCGCAACCGTGCTTGCCGACAACTAGGTCTCGTCTGAAGGCTCGAATTCGAGCGAGACCCCGTTGATGCAATACCTGAGACCTGTTGGATTGGGGCCATCCGGGAAAACGTGGCCCAGGTGGCCGTCGCACCGGTTACAATGTACTTCGGTTCTGCGCATGAAGAAGCTGCGGTCTTCGGATTCGCCGACCATTTCTGCATCAAGCGGTTGATAAAAAGAGGGCCAGCCGGTCCCACTGTCGAATTTGTGTGCCTGGTCAAAGAGCGGAGCGCCGCAGCCTTTGCACATGTAGGTTCCCGGTGTTTTCGGGAAGTTGTCGTTGGTGAAGGCGCGCTCTGTCCCGTGCTTGCGCAGGACCTTGTATTCGAGATCATCGAGTTGGGCTTTCCATTCAGCCTCGGTTTTGATGATTTTTTCCATCGCGCGCTCCTTGTCTTCGTATCGCTGGAACAGATTCTGTGTCAGGGTTGGGTATCAAGTATTTAGGCGCAAGGGGGCGCTGAACCAAGAAATGAACATCGACACGGTTCTGCCAAGGGCTACACAAGCGCGTGACCGGATGCGGTTTCGAGCGCGGTTTGCTAAAACAGGCGCAGATGTTGTCGTTTGTCAGGCCCTTCGTGGGCAATTGTTTCGCAGGCAGGCATTGCCGGATCGTGATGCGTTTGACGACATTTGTGAGCATTTGCTGATTGAACGTGTTTGCGACGGTGCGCTGGTTGCCACCTGTCGTGTTCTGCGAATGGAGGCGGGGCGAGATATTCATCGAAGCTACTCGGCGCAATTCTACGACCTTGCGCGGTTGGCGCAGTATCAAGGGCGCTTGGGCGAAGTTGGCCGATTTTGTATCGCACGGGGTCAGGAAGAAGCCGATATCCTGAGAGTTGCCTGGGCCGCGCTTGCCGGTTGGGTTGATAAGCATAGTGTTGAAATGCTTTTTGGGTGCTCTTCCTTCCAAGGTGTCGACCCTTCGGTTTACGAGGATTGCTTTGGGTTGTTGGCCGCGCGGCATTTGGCACCACCAGAGCTTGCCCCAAGGGAGAAGGCATCCGCTGTATGGCCATATGCGCGGCTTGCGGAGCCGAGCTTTGACCGGCTCAATGCAATGAAGCGAATGCCGCCTCTGCTGCGCAGCTATCTCACCATGGGTGGTTGGGTCAGCGATCATGCTGTGATCGACCGAGAACTGGGCACCCTGCATGTGTTCACGGGATTGGAAATTGCGCGCATTCCGCCAGCGCGGGCGCGGGCGCTGAGGTCTGTGGCGGCTTTGTTGGGCGAACAGGCGTTGACCTGAGTCGGGCTGCGCGGTAGCCCCGCGCGCATGGCTCGCACTCCTCTTCTTCAGTTGACGGATATCTCGCTGACGTTCGGCGGCAATCCGGTATTTGACGATCTTTCTCTGACAGTTCAGCCGGGAGATCGGCTGGCGCTGGTTGGGCGGAATGGGTCAGGCAAATCAACCTTGATGAAGGTGATGGCTGGTCTGGTTGAACCTGATCGCGGTGCTCGCGTGGTGAGCCCTGGCGATTCTGTGGGGTATATGGCGCAGGAGCCGGAGATGACGGGCTGCGCTACGCTTGGGGACTACGCGGTGCGCGATATGGACGCGTCGGACCTTTGGCGCGTTGAAGCAGTGGCCGAGAAGCTGAAGTTTGATCCGGCGACGGCGGTTGGAGCTGCGTCTGGCGGCGAAAGACGACGGGCGGCATTGGCGAAGCTGATCGCAGAAGCGCCGGACCTGATGTGCTTGGACGAGCCGACGAACCATCTGGACATTGAAGCGATTGGCTGGCTTGAGGCGCATTTGGCGTCGACGCGGTCAGCTTTCATTGTGATCTCGCACGACCGGGCGTTCCTGAAGGCTTTGTCGCGGGCGACGCTTTGGATCGACCGGGGAGAGGTTCGGCGACAGGATCAGTCGTTTGATGCCTTCGAGGCCTGGCGCGACAAGGTCTGGGAAGAAGAGGACCTTCAGCGGCATAAGCTTAATCGCAAGATCAAGGCAGAGGCGCGTTG
>CAZMRS010000126.1:0-6785 GCA_964568435.1 uncultured Boseongicola sp.
AGGATAGGAGACGCATCGGAAGTCATCTGTTTGTTGTGCTTCAGTTTCATAAGAAACCGAAAGCCTTACAAACAGTGAAGCTGACCTTTCCATAATCGACCGAAGTCTAGGAAAGTCGATATGCAGTAGTTGATCCATCGAATAGACCAAACCGCCCACATATCTCTTCAAGTTTCCATCAATTTCAAAGAGCGAAGAGACAAAAGAAACTGAGTGCGCCCTAACTTCTTTGGCGCGCCCCGCCTCATCTATCTCTGTTTTTTCTTGCGTCTCGTTGCCTTGCGGCCCGTCTGGCGCCCCGTTGGTGCATCTCTGCGCCGCCGGTGAGGGGGTATTTACGGATCAGCCCCGGTGTCCGCAAGTGGTTTTTTGCAGAAAGATGACATTTTTTAAAATTTCCTGCGAGATCCAATAAAATAAGGGGTTTCAGACGCGCGATTTATCCACCGATGCCGCGTCTGGAAACAAAAAATCAACCGATAGGTAAAAAAATACCCCCCTGAGGTCTGAATCGCGGGTGATTTGCTGCGATTCAATGACGAGTCAGATGCGATTCAGACTGAGTCTTTCGGCTGAATCGCAGGTTTCAGCCATTTCGCGAGGTACAAACACAGGATCAGGCCCGGAATCATCGCCGCAAACCCGAATCTGAGGCCATAAGCATCCGCAAGGAACCCGATGACGGGCGGGCCGATCAGAAACCCGGTCAGCGCAAAGGTCGACATGATGGCCACATTGGCCGCCTCATGTTCATCATCCAGAGCGGCGACCGCTGATACGCCCAACGGATAACCCGCCGCCACCCCTACCCCGACGAAAGCGAACCCGATGAAGGCGAAGGCAATCGGCAATGGCGCAACGAGACATATGAGGCCGACGACGGAAAACACGACTGAGCCCCGCGCAAGCACAAGCGCCCCAACGCGCGTCTTTATCCAATCGCCACTAAAACGCCCCGCGGCCATGAACCCCGAGAAGATCGTCACGGCAATCCCGGCCGACGTCAGATCGACGCTTTGTCTTTCGGATAGATAGAGTGCGGACCAGTCCGCCATGGCGCCCTCGGTTAACGTCGTCAGCAACATGAACAAGCCGACGGGCAAAAGCCCCCCCGGCAACATATTCAGTTTGCGGCGTTTGTTTGTGGTCTCGCCCCCATCAGCTCCGACCCGCGGCAGGGCGCGCGCCGCAATCACACCAATACCGCCTGAAGCAATTCCAACAACGGCCATGATCCCAATCGGGCCCAAAGTCCCTGCCCCTTGCGCCGTGACGAACGAGCCGATCATAAGGCCCAAGGCCCAGAACCCGTGGCATCGGTTCATAATGTGCTTTGCAGCAACCTTTTCGACCCGGCCGGCGTAGACGTTCATCCCGACCTCCATGAAGGCAAGCGTCGCGCCAAAGACTGCGAGGCCGAGAAACAGAGTGACCTGGTCCACCGCGATCAGGGGAAGGAAGCCACTTGCGCATTGAATGGGGAAAACGCCCATCATCAGGCGGCGCAACCCGAACCGCGATACCGCCTTCCCCGCGAACTGCAACGCAACGATCAGGGCGGACGGTGCGCCTAGGAGTGCAACGGCCAATTCCAGTTTGGTCAGATCGAGGTCCGCCTTCACATATGGAATAAGTGCCAGCCACGCGCCGATCACCATCGGCTGCAGGCAGAAGAGCGCCATGATTAAAAGGACGCCGCGGCGAAGAGAGTTTGACTCCATGCCCGCGACCTTGCTGCAGGTCGCGGGCATTGGGAAGTCACATTATGCGACCGCGCGTTTCAACGGCAGTTTAAAGCGTGACGCAACGAGCACGAGAATGATTCCAAGGTAGATCAGCGGCTCGAACTGGAAGCCTTTCGAGAGCATCACGAAGTGCACCGCGCCGAGGATCGCAGTGACATAGGTGGCCTGATGCAGCCGCCGCCAGGACTTTGGCCCCATCTTGCGGATCGACAGGTTATTCGACGTGACCGCCAGCGGGATCATTAGAGCAAAACCAAGCATACCGATGGTGATATAAGGCCGCTTAATGATGTCGGCCCAGATTTGGCTCAGGATCTGCACGTCGAGCACCAGCCACACCAATAGATGCAGGAGGACATAGAAGAAGGTAAGCAACCCAAGCGCACGACGGAACTTTACAAGGTTGACGCCGAACCAGTTGCGGATCGGTGTCACGGCCAGAACCACAATCATCACCTGGAGGGCCAGTCTGCCCAGCTCCTGCTCGAGCGACTTGATCGGTTCTGCGCCGAGGCCGCCGGTCAGCCCCTGATATAGAAACCACGCGGGCGGAATGACCCCTAGTATATAGAGTGGCCAGGCCGGCACTTTCCCAAGTGCGATGTTTATGCGTTGTGCAGCAGTCATCAGCAGCACGCTTTCCCTTCTTGTATCGGAGGACATGGCACGGTGCCGTAGGAGCACCAGACGCAACAGTCCCCAGGTTTTGGGCGCAACACGACATTACACCCCGAACATTCGTAGAAGAACTGGCAGGCATTCGTCGGCATTTCGCCTTCACTTGTCGTGCCGCACTCAGGGCACGTCAGCGCCGAGCGTCGTTGAATGCTGCCAGCGTCTTTCAAGTTAGTAGTTCACGCTTAGGTCCATACCCGCATAGAGCGACGCAATCTCGTCCTCGTAGCCATTGAACATCAGCGTCGGAACGCGCTTGGCAAAAAGCCCGCCGCCAATCTTGCGTTCCGTGGCCTGGCTCCACCGTGGGTGATCCACCGTCGGGTTCACATTACTATAGAAGCCGTATTCACGTGGGTTCGCCATGTTCCAGCTGATTGGCGGCTCGTTCTCGGTCAATGTGATCCGAACAATCGACTTGATCGATTTGAAACCGTACTTCCACGGCACCACCAATCGGATGGGCGCGCCGTTCTGGTTTGGCATCGGCTCATCATAAAGACCGGTCGCCATGAGTGTCAGCGGGTGCATCGCCTCATCAAGACGCAAACCTTCGCGATACGGCCAGTCCAGGACGGGGCGTTTCTGACCGATCATCTCGTCCGGACGAACCAGCGTTTCAAACGCGACGTATTTCGCCGACGATTGAACGCCGACACGCGTTAGAAGATCAGCAAGTTCGAAGCCGACCCAAGGCACAACCATCGACCAAGCCTCGACACAGCGGAACCGGTAGATACGTTCTTCCAAAGAGACACCGCTCAGCAGATCATCAAGGTCATAGGTGCCAGGCTTATCGACGAGGCCATCAATCACGATGGACCAAGGCTCTGTCGTCAGGCGATGCGCATTGCGCGCAGGATCGTCTTTGCCTGTGCCGAACTCATAGAAGTTGTTGTAGCTTGTGATGTCTTCAAAACTGTTGGGCTCGAGACCAGCACCAAAGTTGGTCTTCTTTGCCCCAAGGCTCGCCATCGCAGGTCCGGCGATCGAGCCCATAGCGAGCGCACCCGCGCCCGCCATAATCTGACGACGGTTCAAATAGTCTGTGCGTGGCGTCACATCCGACCACTTAAGGTCACTCTTGTAGCGTCCGGCCATTTTGAATCCTCATTCGTTCGCGTTGTCGCTAAAATGCGCAACGCTAGGCGCTACGGCAATCTCCTTCACGACACTGTGTTAAATCTCCAGAACTTGAAATAACGTTTCAATCTCATTGAAAATCTCACGATCAATAACGAAATCGTGAGTGGAAAGAACTGAGGCGCTCTGCTTAGTGCCGCCGACCTCGTGTTCAAGTGCAAAAACTCGAAAAACCTGGTGATCCGAGGTGAAATCACCTCCGTAAGTTTTCCCGATGCCACTCAGGGCATTTGTGAAAAATGATGGAGAATTTTATGCTTCGTAAGACACTGATGACTACGGTCGCTGCTGCGCTTCTCGCCGCTCCGGCGTTTGCAGGCGGTACGAATAAAGACATCGTCGACACCGCTGTTGGCGCAGGTTCGTTCGAAACTCTCGTTGCTGCTGTTCAGGCTGCTGGACTTGTCGACACACTGAAGGGCGAAGGCCCGTTCACCGTGTTCGCCCCAACTGATGAAGCTTTCGCGGCTCTGCCAGAAGGCACAGTTGAGAACCTGCTGAAGCCAGAGAACATCGACACGCTGACCGCTATCCTGACGTATCACGTTGTACCAGGCAAAGTGATGTCGACTGACCTGAGCGACGACATGACGGCTGCAACCGTCAACGGCGCGGAAGTCATGATCGACCTCGACAACGGGGTGATGGTTCAGGACGCGACTGTTGTGTCTGCTGACATCGAAACCTCGAACGGCGTAATCCACGTCATCGACAAAGTGATCCTGCCAGAAGGTTAATCGCCTGACAGATCAATTCGGGGAAGCAGCGCTGCCTGCTTCCCCTTTTTTACACCGATAAAGAATGAAGAGGGATATGTTATGAACCGCAGATTTGCATTGAAAGCCACCTTTGGCGCCGCTGCTCTCGCACTTGCCGCTGCTTGTGCACCGATGGACCAGGAACAAGACATCGTCGACATCGCCGCTGGCAATGAAGACTTCTCGACACTCGTGGCTGCCGTACAGGCCGCCGGCCTGGTCGACACGCTGAAAAGCGACGGACCGTTCACGGTCTTCGCACCAACCAACGACGCATTCGCGGCTCTGCCAGAGGGCACCGTTGAAACGCTGCTTCTGCCAGAGAACAAGGATCAGCTTGTTGCCATCCTGACCTACCACGTTGTGCCGGGTGCGGTGACATCTGACCAACTCGCCGGTCAGCGTCTGTCCGTGACAACTGTTCAGGGCAGCGACGTCCACGTCGACGGCACCGATGGTGTGATGGTTGATAACGCCACTGTCACGGCTGCCGACATCATGGCATCCAATGGCGTGATCCACGTCATCGATAGCGTGATCCTGCCATAAGGCATTTTCGGGGTGGGAGCTTGGTCTTCCACCCTGATTTGCGCCGCCTGTCGGCGTCGCGATGAGGGGGCTCTGCCCCGTCCGGGTTTCACCCGGACTCCCCGGGATATTTCTTCCAAGAAGAAAGACAATTTGAATAAAATTCGCATTTCTTCTTGGTGCAAATATCCCCGCCGGAGGCAACCTTTGCCTCTCACACTTTGCGCTGCAAAGTGTTGCCAGCAGGCGAATGCAGACATTCGCCTTAGGTAAAACTTCCCTGACAGAACCAGCCCGAGGATCGGGTCGCACCGTGGGCGAAGTAGAGCCAGAGGCGCTCGCCCGAGGTCGTCGTCACACGCCAGTAATCGCGTACACCCGAGCGCCAGTTCGGATCATCAAGCCACCATTCAGGAGCGATCCGCTCGGGACCGATCCCAGCGGCCAGCTCGAAATCCTGACCCCGCCACCGGAACCGGTGGGGCAGATGGGCGGTATCCTCGGCCTGGACAAGTTCCGGGTCCCATATCTCCAACGGGCGCGGGCCCGGCGGGCGCGGCCAATGGGTTGCGGCTCCGGCCCAGGCAGCGGCCATGATGGACACGGTTTTCTCTGGCACATGGCTGTCGGCGGGGTGGAGCCGTGTGATGGTTTCCAGCCCGACGCGCGCGCCGAGCCGACCGATGAAATCGTCCAGCGCCACACCTGTGCCCAATCGGTTCGCACCATCAGCCGCCGCCTCGGCATGCCCTCTGTGCTGGTGGCTGTGGACGGGTTCGACGGCGCGCGCTTCAAGCCGGATCATGTCGATGCCGAAGCCTGCATCAACGTCATCGAGCTTCATCAACAAAAGTGGACGAATGCGGTCGGGCGTGGCCGAAGGGCGGGCAAGGCCAACTTCAACCACCTGCATGGTGTGGTCGCTTCTGTGGCATTCCATACGGACCACCCGCGCCCCCTTCCCGGCCCGATTTAGCTTTTCGCCCAGGGGCGGCTACAGCCTGTCAATCGCGGCCGTAATATCCTCGGTCAATCCGATGGGATCGGGCAATGTCAGGCGCACAGCAAAGCGGATTTTTGGACGCGCGGGACTGACCGGTTCCGGCGCGATACCGAGCGCCTGGTCCAGACGATGCACAAGCTGCTGACCAAAGCGACGCGCAAGAGCAGCCCGGGGTTGTCCGGCGAGATCGCCGACCTGGCGCAGGCCAAGACGAGCGAGCGTCGCAACCGTGTCGCCGTCCAGACGCAGCGCCGCCACCGGCATGGGCGCAAGGGCAGACCGCGTTGTGCCGGGTGGCGCGATCTGCATTTTGCGCACCGCCTCTGCCGGCAAGGTCGGGGCCGCTCCGCCCTTGACCCAATGCCGCCGTTTGGCTGCGCGCGAGCGGGTCGCGCGGGCTTCCTGATTGATATCGTCGCCGGTGCGCGCCGCCGCTTCGCCTCCACCGCCTGCGTAGCGGGCAAGCGCCCAGGCCGCACCCACTGTATCGGCGATCCCGACACGGACGGTGACACCAAGATCGGCGCAATCGGCTTCTACCTCGCTAATAAGCGCCTCTTCCCCGCCGAAAAGATGCGCGCATCCTGTAAGGTCGATCACCAGCCCGTCGGGCGCTTCTTCCGCAACCCAGGGGCTGAACTTGCCCGCCCAGCGCCGGAGCACGCCGAGAAAGCTCGCATCGAGATCGCGGTTTTGCAGTCGCGTTTCAAGCTTGGGGCACATGGCGTGCGCGTCGCGCAAAGGTTGGCCAAGCGAAAGCCCCGCGTCTTCCGCTAGACGCGACAGCGACACCAACACTTGCGCGTTCTTCACATCGCCCACGACGGCGAACGGTCCCGGCGGCAGACCACGCATCTGACGCAGACACCGCTCGGCCCCGAGGCGTGGGAACCACAGCGACAGGATACGGCGATGTTTCATGGTGGCGGCAGC
>CAZMRS010000127.1:0-6783 GCA_964568435.1 uncultured Boseongicola sp.
TATGCCTTCTTGAAAACCGACGCACCTGCGACGGCTGTTCAGGAAATGGAACGTCTGATGCGTCTGCACGACGACGTGATGCGCGTTCTGACCATCAAGGTCGACGAGCATGAAGAAGGCCCCTCGGTTCAAATGCGTAAATCCGATGACCGTGACGGTCGTCGTGAACGCCGTTAAGAAGGAGTTCTAACCTATGGCTGGTAAACCATTTTTCCGCCGTCGTAAGGTCTGCCCCTTCTCGGGCGATAACGCACCTAAAATCGACTATAAGGATTCGAAGCTGCTTCAGCGCTACATTTCTGAGCGCGGCAAGATCGTTCCGTCCCGTATCACTGCCGTTTCGGCCAAGAAGCAGCGTGAGCTGGCACGTGCAATCAAGCGCGCCCGTTTCCTTGCACTTCTGCCTTACGCTGTAAAATAAGGAGACCTGACAGATGCAAGTTATCCTTCTTGAACGCGTCGCAAAGCTGGGCCAGATGGGCGACATCGTGTCGGTTAAAGACGGCTATGCGCGCAACTTCCTTCTTCCACAGAAGAAAGCGCTTTGGGCCTCAGAAGCCAACGTTGCTCAGTTTGAGGCTGAGAAAGCACAACTTGAAGCACGTAACCTCGAGACCAAGCAAGAAGCCGAAGCACTGGCTGGAAAGCTTAACGGTCAGCAGTTTGTTGTGATTCGTTCGGCATCTGATGGCGGTTCGCTTTATGGTTCGGTCACCACGCGCGACGCGGCTGAGGCAGCTACTGCGGATGGTTTCTCTGTGGATCGCAAGCAGGTTGTCCTGGGCGCGCCTATCAAAGAACTGGGCATGCACAGCGTCACTGTGGTTCTGCACCCTGAAGTCGATGCAACCATCGAACTGAACGTTGCACGCTCCACAGAAGAAGCTGAGCTTCAGGCGCAGGGCATCAACGTTGTTGACCAAGCTGCTGAAGAGGAAGCTGCTGCTGAGCTTGAGATCGCTGAGTTGTTCGAAGACATCGGCGCTGCTGAACTGGATGAGCTTCAGGGTGGCGACGATGCGACTGAAGAAGCTCCTGCTGAGGATGCCGGCGACGACGCGGCGGACGACGACGCAGACGACAACGCCTAAGGCGTGACAGTCTGAACAAAGAAAAGGCCGCCCTGATCGGGCGGCCTTTTTTCTTAGAGCTTGCTTGCAACGTCAGGCGTTGTGTTCGCGGATCTTATCTGCGGCTTCTTTGTCGTAGGATACACCGTTTTCTTCGAGCAATTGATCGAGTTCGCCGGAGAGCGTCATTTCCGTGATGATGTCACAGCCACCAACAAACTCGCCCTTTACGTAGAGTTGCGGGATGGTTGGCCAGTCGGAGTAGTCCTTAATTCCTTGCCGGATCCCTTCATCTGCCAGAACATTAACGTCGGCATAATCTACGCCCATAAAGTTTAGGACGCCTGCGACGCGACTGGAGAAGCCGCACTGTGGCATGGTTTTTGTGCCTTTCATAAAAAGCACGACATCGTTTTCGGTCACGGTTGATTTAATTTGTTCCTCAGCGGACATTTTCGTTTTCCTGTCTTACTCGGGGGCCTTGGTGGTCAGGGCCAGCGCATGAAGATCGCCGTTTGGACCGTCCATCTTACCCTTTAGTGCGGCATAAACTGCGCGTTGCTGTTGCACACGGTTCTTGCCGCGAAAGCTTTCGTCGATCACCATGGCCGACATGTGAACACCGTCGTCACCGGCCACACTGATCTTGGCGTCGGGAAACGTTTCGCGAAGCAGAGCTTCGATCTCGCTGGCTTGCATTGGCATCGTCGGCACGTCTCCTGTTCATCTTTGTCTGATGTAGAGCCCGTTGCCAGGGCTTGCAAGGGATCAGACTGGCCTGGCCACAAGAGAATGCAACGCGCATCTTCGGTGGCAGTGTCCGATTAGCCTGGACCGCCCTAGAAGTCTTACGCCACCTGGTCCGCGAACGACGTGCGGTAGAGAGTCGACAAAGCAACTCTTGATGCGCTCGAGCCTCCAAATTCAACCGTTTCGCCGCCGAAGCTACCGACTACCATTGCTGGAATTCCGTTGTCGGTTGCTTTTTCCAAAAGTGCATCACGGTTGCCTGGAGAAACGGCCAGCAGATATCGGGCTTGGTCTTCACCAAACAAGTGATCGGTAGCGTCGATAGTCAAGCTCACTCCCAAATCAGCGCCATCGGCCATTTCAAAGGCTGCCAAAGCGAGGCCGCCGTCCGAAAGATCGGCAGCGCATTGGATCAGCGCGCCGTTTTCACGGACAAACGTTCCGTTTGCTTTCTCGGCTTCAAGATCGATTGCAGGTGCATCACCATCTTCGCGACCGAAGGCTTCCACCAACAATGCGGATTGGCCAAGGTGTCCGGCGGTCGTCCCAATGAGAATTGCAAGGTCACCTTCGGTGGCAGTGCCCGCAATCAATTGATCGCTGCTTGGAATCAATCCGACGGCTCCAATTGTTGGGGTCGGTAGAATCCCCTGCCCGTCTGTTTCGTTGTACAGAGATACGTTTCCAGAAACGATGGGAGTATCAAGCGCCGCACAGGCTTCTCCGATACCTTTGATGGCGCCCACAAATTGGCCCATGATCTCTGGCTTTTCAGGGTTTCCGAAGTTGAGATTGTCGGTCGTAGCCAATGGAAGCGCGCCAACCGCCGAAAGATTCCGATAGGCTTCCGCGACCGCTTGTTTGCCGCCTTCGACTGGGTTCGCCTTCACGTAGCGAGGCGTCACGTCGGATGTGAAAGCCAACATTTTGTCAGTGCCGTGGACGCGTACAATACCAGCACCAAGTCCGGGCGCCTGAACCGTGTCCGCCATAACCTGGCTGTCGTATTGCTCCCAAACCCAGTGTTTGCGCGCGTAGTTCGGCGAGCTGAGCAGCGCCTTCAGACCATCAACTGGGTCGATTTCCGGAATGTCCTGCAAATCGCCTGCTGACGGTGTCTCAACCCATGGTCGGTCATATTCTGGCGCTGTGGATGCCAGCTTGGAAAGCGGCAAGTCGGCCATGATCTCGTCGTTATGAACGATCAGGAAGCGGTCTTCAGCAATGGTTTCGCCGACAACAGCGAAGTCGAGGTCCCATTTGTCGAAAATGGCTTTCGCTTCGGCCTCTTTTTCGGGCTTCAGCACCATGAGCATCCGCTCCTGACTTTCGGAGAGCATCATCTCGTATGCCGTCATGGCGTCCTCGCGAACTGGTACGAGATTGAGGTTCAGGCGAATGCCGAGGCCGCCTTTGTCACCCATTTCAACAGCAGAACACGTCAGACCTGCTGCCCCCATGTCCTGGATCGAAATGACCGCACCGGACGCCATCAGTTCCAGAGTGGCCTCGAGCAGGCGTTTTTCCGTGAAGGGATCGCCAACTTGGACAGTTGGGCGTTTCTCTTCGATTGTGTCGTCGAATTCCGCGGACGCCATTGTCGCGCCGCCAACACCGTCACGGCCCGTCTTTGCGCCGAGGTAAACGACTGGCATGCCGATGCCGGAAGCTGCTGAGTAGAAAATCTTGTCCGCATCGGCGAGGCCCGCAGCAAAAGCGTTTACGAGGCAGTTTCCGTTGTATGCTTTATGGAAACGCACCTCGCCGCCGATGGTGGGAACGCCAAATGGGTTGCCGTATCCGCCCACGCCTTCCACAACCCCGGAAACCAGACGCTTGGTTTTAGGGTGTGTGACTTCACCAAACGACAGCGCATTCATTGCAGCGATTGGACGAGCACCCATCGTAAAGACGTCGCGTAGGATGCCGCCAACGCCGGTCGCAGCACCTTGATAGGGCTCGATGTAACTCGGGTGGTTGTGACTTTCCATCTTGAAAACAACAGCTTGCCCGTCACCGATGTCGACAATGCCTGCGTTCTCGCCGGGGCCACAAATAACTTGGGGCCCATCGGTTGGCAGCGTGCGCAGCCATTTTTTTGACGACTTGTAGGAGCAATGTTCGTTCCACATCGCCGAGAATATGCCAAGTTCTGTGAACGTCGGTTCTCGGTTTAGGATGCGTAAGATACTTGCATACTCATCCGGCGTGATCCCGTGTGCGGCGATCAATTCTTCGGTGATTGCGGGCTCGGTCATGGGCGCGGCCTTTTGGTGTCGGGAGCGTTGCCTCACCTCTTAAAAGACCTGCCTAAAATGCGAAAGCCTGAATGCTGTTTTTGGGCTATTTCAACCGACGTTCTGCACGTTGTTGGAGCTGTCGAAGGACGTCGACTGCATCGTCGGCGCGCCTAGAGGGAACGAATAAATGGTCGTTGTGGGCGGCTGACACCACGTTGACCGGTATTTCTGCTTTTTCGAGCGCTCTAAGAACCGATCTTGTGACGCCAATGACATCGGGCGGGATATTTGCAAAAAGCGTGATCTGCTTCAGCGCGAGATCAAAAATAAGCCCCAAGCGCACTGCCTCAGTTCGCGGAATGATTAGAGAAACCCCTTGATCTTCTATAAACGAGGCCCGTGCGACAGCCATGGCAGCGCGTGAGTCTGCGTTATGTAACATCGAGCAAAAAACAAACGTGCCAGGCTGAAGAATGGGTGCCAGACTTGCAACGCTTTCTTGGAGCGCACGTTCAGGAGAATAATCGTCTGTCATACTGTCACTCGCTAAAGGCACGGCATTTTCTGACGAATCTGCGGGATAGTGCAAGTAAAATTGGCAAAAGATGAATTAATGGGCTTCCGCCCAGTTTGCGCCTTGCCCTGCGTCGACTGTCAAGGGCACAGACAAATCGACTGCGGGCATTGCAGCGTTCTCCATTACGTCGCGAGCCACCGAGATTAGATCGTCAACCGCGCCGTCTTCGACTTCAAACAGAAGCTCGTCGTGTACCTGAAGAAGCATGCGCGCCGGAAGACCGCTAATTCTCTCGGGCATCCGAACCATCGCGCGCCGGATCACATCGGCAGCGGTCCCTTGAATTGGCGCGTTAATGGCTGCTCGTTTCGCGAAACCAGCGTGTGGACCACGGTTATTTATTTCCGGCGTATGGATTTTGCGCCCAAAGAGCGTTCGCACGAAGCCGTTTTCCTTAGCGAAGGCCACGGTATCGTCCATGTATGTTCGAATTCCGGGAAACCGTTCGAAGTAGCGATCAATGAAGCCTTGGGCCTCGTCACGGGGGATCCGCAGATTGCGTGCGAGACCGAAGCCAGAGATTCCGTAGATGACCCCGAAGTTGATGGCCTTGGCTTGCCGACGCACCTCCGGCGTCATTTCATCGAGCGGCACGTTGAACATCTCAGAAGCCGTTGCTGCATGGATGTCCTGGCCTTCAAGGAACGCCTGCTTCAGCGCGTCAATGTCCGCAATATGCGCCAAAATCCGAAGTTCAATTTGACTGTAATCGAGACTGACGAGCGTATGCCCCTCGGTGGCGACAAATGCCTCCCGAATGCGACGCCCCTCCTCGGTTCTGACAGGAATGTTTTGTAGGTTCGGATCTGTCGAGGCGAGACGACCCGTGTTGGCCCCTGCAATGGAGTACGATGTATGAACGCGCCCGGTGTCAGAATTAATATGGTCCTGCAGCGCATCCGTGTAAGTCGATTTCAGCTTTTGAAGCTGTCGCCAATCGAGCACGCGCGCTGGCAATTCATGCTCTGTCGCCAAGTCCTCCAAAACATCGGCCGGCGTCGAGTACTTGCCGGCCTTCCCTTTTTTGCCTCCGGGAAGTTCCAACTTCTCAAAGAGGATTTCACCGACTTGAGCGGGGCTGCCGACGTTGAACGACTGCCCGGCCAGTTCGTGGATTTCGTCTTCCAGTTGGGCCATTTTCTGGGCGAATGCATTGGACATTTTGGCGAGGACTTCGCGGTCCACTTTGATGCCTGCCATTTCCATTTCGGCCAGAACCGGCACAAGCGGTCGCTCAAGTGTTTCGTAGACAGTTGTTACACTCTTTTTGTGGAGCTCGGGCTTGAAGGCCTCCCAAAGTCGCAGGGTGATATCTGCATCTTCGGCTGCGTATTTGACGGCGTCGTCAACCGGCACCCGATCAAACGTGATTTGCGATTTTCCTGTTCCCAATAGCGATTTTATCTCAATCGGATGATGTTCCAGGTACCGTTCGGACAGCTGATCCATGCCATGGTTGTGGAGCCCCGCGTTCATCGCGTAAGACATCAGCATTGTGTCGTCGATCGGATGAACGTCTGCCCCGTATCGTGCGAAAATCTTCGCGTCGTACTTCATGTTTTGGCCAATTTTCACGACGGAGGGATCGGTCAGCAAAGGCTTTAGCTTTCCCAACGCTTCTTCAAGATCAAGCTGACCCTCGGCCAGATCGTTTGATCCAAAAAGGTCGTCCGCAGAAGACGCTTTGTGCGCAAGCGGGATGTAACATGCTTCGCCTGGTTCAACAGACAACGAAATACCGACGAGTTCCGCAGTCATTTCGTTGAGTGCGGTGGTCTCTGTGTCAATCGCGACGTACCCGCGTGCTTTGGCTTTAGCGATCCATGCTTCCAGTGCATCCGCGCTGGTGACCTTCTCGTAAGCCTCTGTATTGAAGGGAACAGCGGCTTTAGGTTCCTCTTCAGTCGTAGAGGCTTCAACCTCGGGTATCACGGGCACCTCGACTCCAAGCGCTTCGGCAACGCGGCGTGTGATTGTCCGGAACTCCATCTCAATGAGGAACTGCAGCAAGTTGTCGGCGACCGGCTCTTTGACTTCGAGGCTTTCGATTTCGTAGTCCAGAGCCATCTCGCTATCGAGCGTCACAAGCTTTTTGGACAGGCGGATTTGATCGGCGTTTTCGATGAGCGTTTGGCGGCGTTTGGGT
>CAZMRS010000128.1:0-6737 GCA_964568435.1 uncultured Boseongicola sp.
CGCAGTGGAACTGATGAAAGCCCAGGAGAGGTCATTCTATATCACGGGCGTAGCTGCAAAAGTTATCGTGGTATGGGGTCGCTCGGGGCCATGGCGCGCGGATCAGCTGACCGGTACTTCCAGAAGGACGCTGCCAGCGACAAACTGGTTCCCGAGGGCATCGAAGGGCAGGTCCCATACAAAGGTTCGGCCTCTGCTGTTATTCATCAGTTGATTGGCGGATTGCGCGCTGCAATGGGCTACACAGGTTGCGAAACGGTTGAAAATATGCGAAAAAATTGTCGTTTCGTGCGAATAACTGGCGCAGGCCTCAAAGAGAGCCACGTTCACGACGTTCAGATCACGCGCGAGAGCCCCAACTACCGCTTTGGGTAAAGGGGCCTGAGGCACATTCGGGCAGGCGTCTTTCAATGTCGAAAGGCGCTGTTTCTGGTGCGAGTGTTGTGAGGGGTTATGGCAAAGCGGGCAATGGAACCTGAAAGCGGTTCAGACGAAGTTTTCGACCTGAATAATGATGCGCGGTGGCAAGCGCGTTTGGACGAAGCACGCGCACGTCGCGCGGAAGCTTTGAAAAAGCAGGGCCGCGCCGACAAACCCCAGCGCGCACCACGCAAGCCGTGGGAGGACGAGACAGAAACGTCACGTGCTGCGGTTGAGCATCAACGCCCATTGGACGACGACGGATTGGACTTTCACGACCGCATGAATGCATTGCACAAGGTCCTGAAAGCGACAAAGCCTGCTGCGAAAGAACCTAAAGAGTTAGAGCCAAAACCCGGACAAAACTGGTCGCCAAATCAAGAGTCGGCTCCACTCACTTCGCGCAAAGAAGTGAAGGTTGAGACCGCACCAGCGCAAGAACCGGAAAAACCGAAGCAGCAACCGGGGCCACCTGTTGACAGTCTGTTCGACGATCCAGCCTTTAGTGACCCGTTAGCACCTGTGCTTCCGGAAGTTAGTGACGACGAAGCGCTTCCCATTTCTGCGGTGGTTGCTCCGTTACCGCCGCGCAAGCCGCGCCCTTCGACCCGTCCATGGCTTGACGTTGAAGACGATCCGGTCGTCACACCCGACGTCCATGTCGAGGAAAAAACTGCGACAAAAAAACGTGACGGCGGAATGCCGTTTTTCCTGGGGGTCGGCCTCGTTGCATTGCTGGCTATGCCGTTCTTCCATTGGCTGCCGCCGTTGGAGCGTGGACCGGACCCGACCGCAGCACCTGTTTTCGGGGTACAGCCAGCATTTGGGATTACCGCGGCCATGGTGGAGTTTCCCGAATTGACCGCCCAAGGCGATTTCGTCCCGGTTTCCGATACTCCGCCCGGCGGCCCTTTCGCCATGGTCACCCCGGCGACACCGAACTTCTCTCGGAATCAGCCTGGAATCGCGGATGCGCCAATGGCTCAAACTTTTGTTTCACCTGCGCTTGGTGACGAGGCAGATCCATCGATTGGACGGACAGCCCGTGATGGCGTGTCTCAACTGCCCGGCACTCAAGCATTGCAAGAAGCGCGACTGGGCTTTGCCGCCGGCGCTGGCAGTATACCGGCCGTGCTTGTTTCGGCAGACATCGAAAGCTTGAAGCCGCTGGCCCGCCCCTAAAGCTTGCACAGCAGTCACAGTCCTGACACATGCAGGAGACAACTGTTTCTCCGGCGGATATTGCGATGACACCTGCGGCGCGCGTCCAAGCAGCAATAGAAATCCTTGACGACATTCTCGGAGGTGTTCCAGCTGAGAAGTCACTGACAGGTTGGGCGCGGCGTAGTCGATTTGCAGGTTCAAAGGACCGTGCAGCGATCAGAGATCATGTGTTTTCGGCTTTGCGCCAGCGTCGTTCGCTCGGTTGGATTGGAGGAGCAGAGACAGGACGTGGCTTGATGATTGGGCAGACCGTCAAAGAAGGCCTGCAGCTGAGCGACACATTTACAGGCGACACGCATGCACCACCATCATTGAGCTCCAATGAGATTGCGTCACTGGGAGATATCGCTGAAGCACCACAAACCGTCCGTTTGGATGCACCGGAATGGTTGTGGTCGCGGTTGCAGGAAAGTCTTGGTGATAATGTTGAGAGCGTGCTGTCGGCGCTTCAAGCACGGGCGCCGCTTCACCTCCGCGCGAACCTTTTGAAGATCAACCGCGAAAAACTGCGCGCGCGATTGCTCAGTGAGAATGTCGAAACCAAATCCCACCATCTTGCGGAGACGGCCCTTGAAGTGGAAGGCCCAATTCGGGGCCTGTCCAATCTGGCCTCGTTCAAGGAAGGGTTGTTCGAACTTCAGGATGCAGCATCGCAAGCCGTCGTAGAGCGCTTATCTGATTATGTAACTGGTGCGAGAATTTTGGATTATTGTGCTGGCGGTGGCGGCAAGACGCTGGCGATGGCGGCTTTTGATCCAGCAGAGTTGAGCGCCCACGACGCAAACGTCGGTCGAATGAAAGACATTTCCGTGCGGAGCGACCGTGCCGGTGCGATTGTACGCATAGCTGAGAAACCACAAGGGACTTTTGATCTCGTTCTTTGCGACGCACCCTGTTCTGGGAGCGGTGCTTGGCGTCGGCAACCGGCGGCCAAATGGGACTTGACTGAGGCGCGGCTAAAGACATTGACTGACCTCCAACAACGGATACTTGAGAAAGCGTCCCTTCTCGTGCGTCCAGGGGGGCATCTTGCCTACGCGACGTGCTCGCTGCTCAATGAAGAAAACTCCGAACAGGTTGATAGATTTCTGAGTCGGAACACCAATTGGATCAAATCCGATAGCTTGCGACTTACCCCGCTTGATGGCGGCGACGGCTTCTTTCTCGCTCTGTTGCAAAAAAACGCTGCAATTCACTAGCAATTTCACTGTCCTGTTTAGAACTGGTTAACCTTCTTTAACCATTCTTGAAGCCACAGAGTTTACGATTGGGGATCGCGTGGCTGACCTCTCGGGATATGGAAGCGACAGAACACTTGTGTCGGCACAAGCGGTACAACCCTTCCCGCTAGTTGTTTTGTCTGCGTTGCTTCTGGCTGTCGCTCTGGTCGTTCCGTCTGGACCGCCCATGGTAGGGGCCCTTGGCGCTGGCGCAGGCTTGGTCGCGGCGGCCACTTTGATGTCTGGATTGGCGCTTCGGGACTGGGTCTTCCGCCACACAAAACAACGCAGGATCGAATCCGAGGTTCTGGCTGATGCGGCGCCCACCGTCCTGACCACGGCCGATGGTACCATCCTGGTTTTGAATGAGTCTGCTCGCGTGTCCCTTGGCCCGATTAGTCAGGAAACGAGAACTCTTGCCGATCTTTTTTCAGCATCCGTGGCCGAGCCCGCCGGTTTACTGACCCGGCTCGCGAAAGCTGCGCAGGAGCAACTGCACGGATACGAAGATATCGAAACGCCGAGCGCATCGATAAGGGTTCGCGTCCAAAATAATCGTGGAGCAGTGCTGGCGCGGCGCATTGAGTTGTTCGAACACAAGCTACGCCTTAAAACCAACCCGACCTCAACCGCGGCTCGAGATCAAAATAGTTACTCGGATCTTACCGAAACTACCCGGTCAAATAACGTGAAACTTGAAGCGGCGGAGCCGCTCTTGGATGGTTTGCCTGTTCCAATTCTCAAGATAGACGCGGATGGCCGAGTTGGATACGCAAACACCCCGGCCCAAAAGCTACTGAATTTTCCCGAGTCCGATGCTCCGCCGCTGTACGATCTTGTTGAGGGTATGGGGCGACCGATTGCAGAATGGTTGAGCGACGCCGCGCAAGGCCGCGGTTTGGTCAAGACAGAATTCGTACGCGCCACTCGGGCCGATAGAGAACTATTCATTCAGATTTCACTCGGCCGTATTGAGGAGAACGGACACACTCGACTTCTTGGCATCTTGAATGATGCGACTGAACTGAAAACGCTCGAAGCCCAATTTGTTCAAAGCCAAAAGATGCAGGCAATCGGTCAGTTAGCCGGCGGTGTTGCTCACGATTTCAACAATCTGCTGACGGCGATCAGTGGCCATTGCGACCTTCTGCTGCTGCGGCACGATGAGGGCGATCCCGATTTCACTGACCTCATGCAGATCGCTCAGAATGCAAACAGAGCCGCCAGTTTGGTTGGACAACTGCTCGCGTTTTCCCGAAAGCAGAACTTAAAGCCGCAGGCGCTGGACCTACGCGACACCATGTCGGATCTCACCCATTTGTTGAACCGGCTGGTTGGCGAGAAGATCAGCCTGGAATTAAGAATCGCTCCGGCTGAAACCACAATTCGCGCTGATCGCCGACAATTTGAACAAGTCATTATGAATTTGGTCGTGAATGCACGTGATGCGATGCCAAGTGGAGGTGAGATTGAAATCCTCGTCGAACCCCGAGAATTGCAGGAACCGCTGCAACGCGATCGCGCAGACATTGCTGCGGGCGACTATGTCGTTATCCAAGTGCGTGACACAGGCTCGGGCATTCCCGCCGATCAGCTTCCGAAGATATTTGAACCGTTCTTCACCACAAAGAAAACCGGCGAGGGGACCGGACTTGGGCTTTCAACGGCCTATGGAATTGTGAAACAGACAGGAGGCTATATTTTCGTTGATAGCGAACTTGGGAAGGGGTCAGTTTTTACTCTGTACTTCCCACTTCACACTCAGAGCGAAACAAGCACTGAGCATGTTGCGCCCGAGACGCCAAAATCCTCGGCGAGCGCTGGCGAGGGCGTGGTATTACTGGTTGAGGATGAAGCGCCGGTACGAGCGTTCGCATCGCGGGCGCTTCGCTTGCGCGGCTACACAGTGATTGAAGCCGAGAACGCGGAAATGGCGTTGGAGATTCTGAGCGACGATGCTTTGGAAATAGACGTATTCGTCACCGACGTAATTATGCCGGGGATGGATGGGCCAACTTGGGTGAAGAAAGCCTTGGAACGCCGGCCTGAAACCCGAATAATTTTCGTTTCTGGTTACGCAGAAGAAAGCCTGGCTGAAAATCAGATGCGCGTGCCGAACTCAGTTTTTCTCCCGAAACCATTTTCGTTGAACCAGCTTACCAATGTGGTTCACGAGCAGCTGCATTAACCATGACAGGTGCCTCAAAGTAAGACTCTCTTAAGTTCGAAGGCCGATACAACTTGAATAAAGTTGTTGCTATGTTCTCTTTTTGGTCTCATAAAGCGAAATAAGAACAAGAGGCGAACATGAGCATCGTTGCCGCGCGCGCGCGGCTGTGAAATAAGGAAACAGGACCAATGGCTGCGGCAGAACTTCTCAAGATGACCGACAAGAAAACAAGCGATAAAGCCAAGGCGCTGGATTCGGCGCTGGCACAGATCGAGCGCCAGTTTGGCAAAGGCTCAATTATGAAACTCGGCGGCGAGAACGTCTTGCCTGAAATTGAGGCAACATCGACCGGATCGCTGGGCTTGGACATTGCGCTTGGGATCGGTGGTTTGCCGAAAGGCCGGATCGTTGAGATCTATGGCCCTGAGTCGTCCGGGAAAACGACACTGACATTGCACTGCGTGGCGGAAGAGCAGAAGAAGGGCGGTGTTTGCGCCTTTGTGGACGCTGAACACGCACTTGATCCGCAGTATGCGAAGAAACTTGGCGTTAACCTTGATGAACTGCTGATTTCGCAGCCGGATACCGGCGAACAAGCGCTTGAAATCACGGATACGCTGGTGCGCTCCGGTGCTGTGAACGTAGTGGTTGTAGACTCAGTCGCGGCCTTGACGCCTAAGTCTGAGCTGGAAGGCGACATGGGCGATAGCTCGGTGGGTGTTCATGCTCGTTTGATGAGCCAGGCCATGCGGAAATTGACCGGTTCGATTGCACGTTCAAATTGCATGGTGATTTTCATCAACCAGATTCGGATGAAGATTGGCGTAATGTTTGGGTCGCCTGAAACGACAACAGGCGGTAATGCGCTGAAATTCTACTCCTCTGTGCGTCTTGATATTCGTCGGATCGGAGCAATTAAGGACCGCGACGAGGTTGTCGGCAACGCAACGCGTGTGAAAGTGGTTAAGAACAAAGTTGCACCACCGTTCAAGCAGGTCGAATTTGACATCATGTATGGTGAGGGCATCTCTAAGACCGGCGAACTCCTGGACCTTGGCGTGAAAGCCGGAGTGGTCGAGAAGTCTGGTTCCTGGTTTAGCTATGGCGATGAACGCATTGGTCAGGGACGAGAAAACGCGAAATCCTTCCTGAAGGAAAATCCAGATATCGCCTGGGCGATCGAGGATCAGATTCGCGCGGCTCACGGATTGGACTTTGACTCTCCTGAGGCTTCGGGTGCCGACGCGGACGATGACGATGGGCTGATCGAAGCCTAAAAAATCTCAGATGTATTTCGCAGGGCCGTCCGGGACATCAGGCGGCCTTTGCCGTAGATCGGGCTTAGTCAGCGACGGAGACAGTGTCTCCCACGGACACGGAACCGGCATCAAGGACTTCACAATAGACACCGCCGTGGCCTCTCACTGCCGAGTAGCCGCCAAGCCCCATGATTTCTTCCATGCGAGAGCAGGGCGGGCAGGGGCCATGAACCCTAAGCACCGCATCACCAACTTGGATGTCTTGATGACGCAGAGCGAGCACGTTCAATCCCGAAACAACGATATTACGTCGCAGATCGGCAGCAGCGATGTCCGTTCGGCCCAATAGATCAGCAATAACGGGCAGATGTTCTGCCTGAATAAGGGTCAGGACGCGTTTCCCGGCTCTTGCATGATCGCCCGCCAGCCCCCTCTCGGTCACGA
>CAZMRS010000129.1:0-6705 GCA_964568435.1 uncultured Boseongicola sp.
GCGACAATTTCTTCAACGATGCGATGATGATAACGTATCGCGAGGCTGCCGACCAATCCGAAATCCCACCCGCCAGCGGTTCGGGCTTCCTGTCACAAGCCTCTCGCTATGTCTTCCGGTCACAGGTGCACAATGAGTATACAAAGGACGTGCGGTGGTGGTTCGAAACGGGCCTTGGGCCCATCATCGGCGGCGGCGCTGTGACGCGAAACTCGCTCATCAACGAACCCGTCGTCACGCTCGACGATCGTGACCCGACGCGCACCGACATCCTGCACGAATACTTCGTGCCGCCGGGGCGGTTCGCCGACTTTATCACCGCTTGCCAGGAAGTCATTCCAAAGAGCTTCCAGGAGCTTTTGAACATCACCCTCCGCTACGTCGCAGCCGACAACGAAAGCGTTCTGTCCTACGCACCTGCACCGCGCATCGCCTGCGTTCTGCTCTTTAGTCAGGAGATGACCGAGCGCGATGAGATCGATCACCGCCGCATGACTCAAGAATTGATCGACCGCGTGCTCGACCTTGGCGGCACCTACTACCTGCCGTACCGTCCTCACGCCCGAAACAGCCAGTTCCGCCGCGCCTATCCAAACGCTGAAAAGTTCGTTGAAGAGAAGAAATTCTACGACCCGGATCTCGTCTTCCGCAACGCCTTCTGGGACCGCTACTTGTCGAGGTTCGCGTGACAATTCATCAACGCATCGCTGTCGGTTTCTTCATTGTTCTGCTTGGGGCGGCGTCGCTCAACTACATCCCCGGTGTCACTGATGAAGATGGCGTCGCCTTCGGTGTTTTCGCGCTCGATATCTTTGACGACAGCCTGCACCTCGCATCCGCCATTTGGGCGCTGGCGGCAGCGCTTGTGTCGGCACGAGCAGCCCGCCTGTTCCTGCTGATTTTCGGTGCGCTCTACTTTGCGGATGGCGCGATGGGTCTGGCGATTGGCTCAGGCTATCTTGATTTTGGCATATTCAACTACGGCGTGCAGGACTTGCCCTTCGGATTTAAAATCCTTGCGAACCTTCCGCATCTTGGCCTTGGTGGCGTCGCGCTGCTCTCAGGGTTTTTCTTGGGACGGGCCAAGTGAGAGCCCTTTGGCGATGGCTCAAGCGCCTGCTGATCGTCGCCGCCGTCCTCATCCTCGGCCTGCTCGCGCCGCCTGCCTATGTCGAACTCGCCTGCCGGGGTGACGCGCAGCCTGACAGCTATGCGTCGCTGATCTCCGATCCAGAATGGCAACGCCCCGAAAGCCGGACGCTGCTCACTTACCCCGAATGGCATATCGTCCACGCCTACGACGATTACGGACGCGTGCTTGCAATGGGCGATCCACATGACTTCGGGTATGTCCGCGCAATTGCCGGGTTCTGGGGCACTCTTTGCCCGCTGACAGTCGCGGCCGATGCGATGGGCGAGATCACAACCGACACCAAACTCACGATCTACACAATCGGCGTCAGCTTCACGGCCGAGCTTCTGGCCAAGGCCGCCTATGAAGAAACCCTTGGCCGCATCGCCACGTGGCTCCGCGACGGAGACCGCGCGACCCTTGATGACGTTAGCGCCCAGATCGCCGCAGACTACGCCGTCTTTTTGCAGCAGGTGCCGTGGTATAAATGGGACTTCGCCGCAGATGTTGAGCAATTGGAAGCCCAAGCGACCGGCAGTTTCCGCGACCGCGAGCGCCTTTTCGCGCTCAGGAACGAATTCTTAGCCAAAGCGTGGTACGCTAAACAGATCGAAGCCGCCGTCGCCGGACTTGGTGCCGATGCTTTGCGCATCCGCAGCGTTGTACAAAACATCTCCGATGACGACTTGTCATCCATCCCCGGCGTCACCGTCATTGGGCCGATGGGTGTCGGAACTCTCATTGAAACTGACCGCTATCGTGCATTCACGGACATCATCGCCGATCTGGCGGCGAATGGTGCGGATTTCGCAGAGATTGCAGGCAACAACGACATACTCTTTACCGTCACCTCACCGACGCCCGAATTTGACGGCGCGCTCTATAGCTTCCCGCGTCAGGGATACGGCGACTATCGGCATCTTGTCCTGATTTCGGTCGCAGACCTCGCCAGTCGCCTCAGATCGCTTGATGATGTAACCTTGGAACACGTCCACGACTACTAAATCGCTGGTTCTTGCGCTGCCCATTGTCCTGATCGGCTTGGTCGCGGTCATGGCGCTTGTCATGCGGTTTTCGGCTGTGGCACCCGCTGCAGTCGTTGTTTTTCCCAGTGTCGACGCCGTGGGAGACCTACCCGCAGACACCGCCATTCTTGGCATGTCCAAATGGGCGTTGACCGTGTAGAACACCCCCGAAATGGCAGCAAAACTCTACAAAGCAGGCGCTATCCTTGTGCTGCCCGCCGGTCTCACGGGGTGCCTGCCACTCACCAAAGCCCAATGGGCCCGTCTAAGCTAACGCAATGGCATCGAATTTGCCTGCCCCTCTTGGTCTTTTCAGATTCGTTCGCATATAAGGCCGGTCAACCGAGACTGGGGATCACCATGCTAGAGCTCAATCCATCTGCACCGACACCACCCGCCGCTGATCTGATCAAGGACGGCTCCGAAGCGACTTTCATGGTCGACGTCGTCGAGGCGAGCCAAACTGTCCCCGTGGTCGTCGATTTCTGGGCGCCCTGGTGCGGCCCGTGCAAACAGCTGACACCTGCCATTGAAGCAGCCATTACCGAGGCCAAAGGCGCGGTGAAACTGGTGAAGATCAACGTTGACGAAAATCCGGCGATCTCCTCTCAGCTCCGCATTCAATCCATTCCGACGGTCTACGCCTTCTGGCAAGGCCAGCCTATCGACGGCTTCCAAGGCGCGCTGCCGGGATCGGAGATCAAGGCCTTCCTCGACCGTGTGATCGAGGCATCCGGCGGTCAGGCCGACGGTGGCCTGGGCGAGGCGCTGGAAACCGCAGACAATATGCTGGAAGAAGGCGCTGCCGCCGATGCGGCTTCGGTCTATGCCGCGATCCTGGGCGAAGATCCAAATGTACCAGGGGCTTACGCTGGCCTTGTCAAAGCGAACCTCGCGCTCGATCAAATGGATCAAGCAGCGCAAATTTTGCTCACGGTCCCTGCCGAAATCCAGAACGCGCCCGAAATTGAGGCCGCGCGTGCAACGCTGGAACTCGCCAAACAAGCCGCCGATGCAGGCCCCGTGGCCGAACTTCGCACCGCTGTCGAGGCGAACCCTGACGACCACCAGTCACGCCTTGATCTGGCCCAGGCGCTCTATGCGGCTGGCGATGCCGAGGCCGCAGTGTCCGAGCTTCTCGAAGCATTCCGTCGTGATCGCGAATGGAACGACGGTGCTGCCAAGGCGCAGCTCTTCACGATTTTCGAAGCGTTGAAGCCAAACGATCCCGTCGTTTTGAACGGTCGGCGGAAACTCTCGTCGATGATCTTTGCCTAACGACAAAATCGGCTACATTGGTGATTATGTTCCCAAAGTCCGATCTTCCCGAAACGATACCGGTGTTCCCCTTGCCGGGTGCACTGCTTTTGCCACGCGCCCGCCTGCCGTTGCACATCTTTGAGCCTCGCTACCTCGCGATGCTGGATGACGCGCTTAAAACGCAGGAACGCCTGATTGGTATGATCCAACCGCGCGAGAGTGGTCCCGCAGGTGAAAACGCACTCCACGCGATTGGGTGCGCTGGGCGCATCACGTCATTCTCGGAAACAGATGACGGGCGCTATATGATTACGCTGTCAGGCATCAGCCGGTATCGCGTCGAAGAAGAAGTCGAAGGGTTCACGCCGTACCGCCGCTGCAAAGTGAACTGGGACGGATTTGACCGCGACCTCGGACCGCAAGAGCAAGACCCACGATTTGACCGGACATCGTTCTTCGGCGCACTGGGAAGGTATTTTGAGTCTGAGGGTCTGCAAACGGACTGGGAGTCCTTGAAAGAGGCGGAGAACGAGATGCTCATCAACTCGCTCTCCATGCTGTGCCCTTTCGCGCCTGAAGACAAGCAAGCGCTCTTGGAGGCGCCTTCACTCGAAACCCGTCGTGAAACCCTGCTGACCCTGATCGAATTTGCCATGCGCGGCGGCGGCTCAGATGAGGCTGTTCAATGAGCGACACCCAATTTGATCGCCGGATGCTGGAAGCCCTTGTGTGCCCGCAAACGCGCGCGCGACTGACCTACGACGCCGATGCGCAGGAGCTTGTTTGCAAGGCGGCGCATCTGGCCTACCCAATTCGCAACGGCATCCCGATCATGCTTGTGGATGAGGCGCGCAAGCTCGACTGATCGCTTACAGTGGCTCGCCCTTTGCCAGCCGTGGCAGATCTCCGGTCAATCCGGCAGCTTCCCGGATCAATCCGCGCCGGAGTCCAGGCAGCGCATTGGCGGCGCCCAAACCCAGATCCCGGATCGTGCGTAGGAACGAATTGTCGTTTGAAAACAAACGATTAAATCCATCGGTCGCAACAGCAAGGGTCATAACGTCAAAGCGACGCCATTGCCTGTAGCGCTCCAAAACATCCAAACGCCCGATGTCCTCGCCACGACGGACTGCATCCGCAAGCACCTCGGCGAGTGCGGCCACGTCCTTTAGTCCTGCATTCAGTCCCTGTCCCGCAATTGGGTGAACCGCATGAGCCGCATCACCCACGAGCGCGACGCGTTCGCCCACGAAGTCCTGTGCGATCGACAACCCCAAAGGATAACTGAACCGCTTGCCGTCCAGCGCAATCTCACCAAGAAAGCTCCCGAACCGAGGCCGCAAAACGTCCAAGTATGCCTCGTCATCCATGGCCTGAATGGCCGCCGCGCGTTCGGTTTCTTCTGTCCAGACGATGGAAGATCGGTTCCCGACAATCGGCAGGATCGCAAGTGGACCGGCAGGCATGAAAAACTGATGGGCTGTCCCGTTGTGCGGTTTTTCATGTTCAACCGCGCAGACCAAAGCCGTTTGATTGTACTGCCAACCTGTTCGCTTGATGCCCGCGCGGTGAGCAACCGAGCTGGTCTTGCCGTCGCAACCGACAAGTAGGCGGGTTCGCAGCGTTCGCCCATCGCTTAACGTCACTGTCATGCCATTGGCGTCGGGCGACTGATCCACGACCGAGACTTCATTCAGCTCGGCGATCCCAGCGTTTGACACGGCGTCCAGCAGGGCAGGGCGAAGCCGACGGTCTTCGATCATATGCCCCATCGGGCCTTCTTCGATCTCGGCGTGATCGAAGGCCAGCATCAATGGCGAAGGCCCTTCGCCAGCGCGCCCGTCCGTCACTTTGATGTCGAGGATCGGCTGGCTCTGGTCCGCAATCTTTTGCCAGACGCCCAAGGCCTTTAGCACTCGCATAGAGGCGATCGACAACGCGTATCCGCGACCATCGAAATCTGTGGATGCACGCGTTGAGACGGGCTGAGGATCGATCAGCGCCACCGAAAGCCCGGCAGAAGCCAGCGCGAGCGCGAGGCTCGTCCCGTTCAAGCCACCACCTGCGATCACGATATCTGCGTCATATCCCATGCTGCTTGATATGAGCGAATTGCCAGCATTGTCCATGCGTTGTCCTGCCGCTAGGCTCGCCCGGAAAACTGAAACGAGAGGCCAGAATGGACGAATGGTTGTGGGCAAGCGCGGCGGATCTGGGGCGCGGGATCGAAGCTGGCGAAATAGACCCCGTTGAGCTGACCGAGGTCTATCTTGCAGCTATCGAAGCCCATCCATTTCAGGACCGCATCTATGCGCGTTTGACCAAGGACCGCGCCCGCGCTGAAGCCAAAGCCGCAAGCGAAAGGGCCAAGTTAGGTCTCAGGCGATCTCCACTGGATGGTGTGCCGATTTCCTGGAAAGACCTTTACGACACGATGGGTGTGGCCACTGAGTCCGGCTCGCACCTGCTTGCAGGTCGCAAACCGACAGAAGATGCACGCGTTTTGCAGGCAGCGACGAACGCAGGTCTCGTTTGTCTAGGAAAAACGCACCAGACCGAACTCGCGTTCTCGGGCCTTGGATACAATCCGATGACGGCATCGCCGCCTTGCGTCAACGACCACGACGCGGTCTCTGGTGGGTCTTCATCCGGTGCGGCAACATCGGTCGCTTTTGGATTGGCTGCCGCAGGCATCGGATCGGACACCGGCGGCTCGGTTCGGGCCCCTTCGGCATGGAACGACTTGGTTGGCTTGAAAACCGTCTCGGGTCGCTTGTCGCTTGAAGGTGTGGTCCCGCTTTGCGCGCGTTTTGACACTGTTGGTCCTTTGACGCGCACCGTTGAGGACGCCGCACTCCTTCTCGCCGCAATGGAAGGATCGAAGCCAATGTCGCTTGAGGGTGCGACCCTCAAATCAACGCGGCTGGCGGTCCTGAAAACCAGCGCGTTCGAAAACCTCCGCGACGCCCCGCGTGCCGGGTTTGAAAGTGCGGTCGAAAGACTGACAGCGGCCGGAGCAAAGATTGAAACGATCGAAGTGCCTTGCGTCAGCCAGGCGATGGCGCTCGCCGGCGTGCTGTTCGCTCCAGAGGCTTATGGCACGTGGAAAGATGTGATCGAAGCAAACCCTGACGCCATGTTCCCGCAGGTGCGGGAGCGATTCCGTGGCGGGGCCGACATCAAAGCCGCTGACTATGTTGCGGCGTGGCAGCAGCTCGACAAGCTGCGCGTTGAATACCGCGCCGAAACAACCGGAGACGATGCCGTCATCTTGCCGACGGTTCCGAT
>CAZMRS010000130.1:0-6442 GCA_964568435.1 uncultured Boseongicola sp.
ATCCTGCCCATCCTACTGGTGGAATGGCGACCGCTACCTTGGGCCAGCCGCGCTTCTTCATGCCTACCGTTGGATCATTGATAGTCGGGATGAGGCGACGGGTGAGCGTTTGGATGACCTTGAAGACCCCTTCAAGCTCTATCGCTGCCACACGATCATGAACTGCGCCAAGACGTGTCCGAAGGGTCTGAACCCGGCCAAGGCCATCGCAGAGATCAAGAAAATGATGGTAGAGCGGGTCGTTTAGCGCGACTGCTGGTACTGTCTATTCTGATCCAGAGCGCTGCGAGCACTTATTTGTAGCCTGTACTAGGTGACGGCCTCGATGCCAATTTTGCTTCTCGCCCTTCTGATCGGAACGCTCGCATTCCTCTATTGGCGGCGCAAAACCACCACACTCACACGGAATTGCCGTTGGCGCGAAGACCGCGCTGCCGGAGACTGGGTGTGCGCATATTGCGCTGAACGCATCCGTTCAAACGGTCCGCCGAAAGTGTGTAAGCGTCGAGGCTAGGCGTCCGCAGCCCGTTCAGCGTCCGTGACCCGCGGGATCGCGGCTGCGACCGAAAGCGGAAACCAGTCCGAAAGCGATCGCTCTAGATGGCGGGCACCAACAAGCTCCAGGCGGCCCTCATTCAAGGCCGGTCGGAGCGCTTGGTCCCCCATCCAAATCTCAACGAGGTCTCTCGCTTTAGACGTCAAAAACAAGTCCACGTCCTTGCCCGGATCGCTGTGGCACAGATCGACACTACCGCCCGCATCGTTGTCGATGACAATCCACCATCGATCGAATGCCGTTAAGTCACCTATGTTAAAGCAGAGCACGGTTTCCCCGTCAGGAAGGGCTTCCGTTTTCAGGTTGCGCTGAATGTCAAACATCAGGAAAGTGACATCCATCTCTTCGTCCGACATCTGCGATCGCGCCCAGCGCATGCCCCAAACCGTCAGACTTTCGACCACGGGCGCAAGCTCGCGTCCTGCAGGCGTCAGCCGGTACTCGTGCCCGCGCTGTCCCTGAAGCTTGCGTTTTACGATCAGGCCATTCGCTTCTAGATCTTTCAACCGGGTGTTGAGAACCGTCGGAGAGATTTTCGGCATCCCCTTCTGAAAGGCACTAAATCGCGTACTTCCCAGGAGCATCTCGCGAATGATGAGGATGGCCCAAGGATTGCCGAGAATCTCTGCAGACTTTGCCACAGGGCAGAACTGTCCGTAAGAGGCCATACCGACTCCTAACTACGTATTGCGTAGTTGGTTACACCGGATCGCGCAGTATTTGAAGCCAATCGGACGCCTTAGACCGCCCTTATCACGCATTACGCCAAGAAAGGGCATCCAAATGAAACGACCAAACTTCTTCGTATCCGTCCTCCACGTTCTGGGCATTGTCGCTCTCCGCTTTCGCATGATCCCCCGTGTCTGGGCGATTTGGCTCATGGCGGTGAACCTCGCCTGCGTCTTCTTCATCACGCATATAGAGGCGCAGGTGGCACTCGCTGTGGCCGGGATCGCCTCTCTCCTTATGGCGGCGGTTTACCAGCGTTATGGCTTTACCCGAATTCTCGGTGTTTTCCACGCCGCTTGGGTGCCGATGTTGGCATGGTTCGCATCACGCTGGGAGATCATCCAGCAGGATCAAGCGCTGGCGACATGGATCGCGCTGGTGATGGTCACGAACACGATCTCCCTCTTCGTCGATGCCTGGGATGTCATACGCTTTGTGAAGGGAGAGCGCGCGCCGTCTTACGCCTGGTGAAATCGGCGGCCTAAGCTGGGGTCATGGGAATCTAAAGATAGTCTGACCCCAGCGAACGGCCGCATCGACGTAATACCGACGTTTTACCGACGCTGTACCGATTTGCGAGAAACCGCTGCGCACGGCCTGCACAACCGCCTTGGATTACTTGCAATGTGACCTGCCAGAACAGGGTCATCACATTGCAAAACAAGGGACAAATCATGTTTCGATCCACAGGCTTCCGCTTTATTGCGGTCGGGCTACTCGCGCTTTTGATGTTCATTCCGCTGAACCTCGTCTCCTCCATCATCAACGACCGCGCCAACTATTCTCGTCAGACCGTCACAAGTATTTCCAACGAATGGGGAGGCGCTCAGCAGTTAAGCGGTCCGGTGCTTGTCATACCCGTGACTGAAGACGTCACCTACGACCGGCGGCGGGAGGCCGTTGACGCTGTGACGGGCCTGACGCTCCGAGATGAGGACGGGAAAACCATCTACGAGCACTTTGAGGAGACTGTGACCGAAGACCGTCCGCCAGTGTACCTGTTTCCCGAAGACCTTGATATTTCTCTGAACACAACGTCGCAAACCCGCGCGCGCGGCATTTTTGAAGTGCCCGTCTACACCGCTCAATCCGAGATATCGTTCACCTTCGATACCAGCCTCGCAAGCCCCGCGTTGACCGGTGATGAGGTGCTTCATTGGAACGACGCGCGGCTTGAATTGGGCTTGACGTCAAACCGAGCGCTAAGGGGAGAGGCGGTCCTAACTGCGTCTGAACGAACGATCCAGTTGGAACCACTCAGTTCGCGAAATCAATCGGTTAGCGGGGGTATTCTGGCTGAACTAGGCGACCCCCGCACGATAGAGACCTATCGTTTGGCGCTGACCCTGAACGGCGCTCGCCATGTTGCGGCGACGGCGACGAGACGCACAACGCGCCTTTCGATTACCAGCGATTGGCCTGATCCGAGCTTCTTTGGCAGCTTTCTCCCAGATGCCCGTTCGGTGAACGACGAAGGCTTTGAAGCGTCCTGGATCGTGCCGCATCTAGCCCGTGCGCTGCCGCAGGTGTCCCGCGAACCTCTCGATAGTCTGGCCCGCAAGTCGGCGTCCATGGGCGTGCGTTTCCTGACACCAAACGACTTCTATCAGAAAGCATACAGATCGGCGCGCTACGGTCTCTTGTTCATCGGTTTGACGTTCCTCACGATCCTCCTGCTCGACAGAAACGGCGCGACGCCGACGCATCCAGTTCAGTATTTGATGGTTGGTCTCGCACAGTCGGTCTTTGTGCTTTTGATGGCCGCCTACGCAGAGCAAATCGGCTTTGGGGCCGCCTATGCCGTATCGGCGGCGGCAACGATCGGTTTGTTAACTATTTTTGGAGCGACTGCGCTTAAACTTGGCAAACGGGCATCCACGCTCGCCGCCATGCTTATTGTTGTCTACGCGGTTTTGTACTTGATCCTGCAGAGCGCAGATTACGCTCTCCTCGCCGGTTCGACGCTCGCCTTTGTCGCTTTGGCCGGCACCATGTGGTTGACCCGCAACGAAGACTGGCACGGGCCCGAACGTGAGCCGCGTCGTTGGTTCAAGCGGCGAGCCCCTGAAGCGCCACAGCCCAGTAGCTAAAGCGATTTCGTGAAAGTGTAGCTCGTCACCCTGTCGTACCCGGGGTGGCGAGTTTCGTCTGTCCTCTGAAAACCTAAAGCCCGGAAAGTGGCGTGATTCTCAGTCAACTCAACGCGTGCTTGGAGCGTCAAATTCTTCAGGCCGTGATTTCGCGCAAGCTTTTCAAATAGATCAATAATCTCGCGGGATCTGCCTTGACCGCGCCAGTTCTGATCGACCGCAAGCTTGCTGAGATAAAGTGACTTTTCTCTGGCTTCACCAAGTCCAAACCCAACAACACTTTCGCCTTCAGTCAGCACGACAAAATCATGCGCCCGCGCATATTCAGCGAGGCTGGTAGGGGTCATCTTCTGAAGTGACGAAGGCGGATCAATACGCCCCTCCATCGGCGCAAAGCAAGCGATCAGCAACGCGTGAACGTCGTCCCAGCGATCAAAATCAGCGGGGGATGTTTGCGCTTTGATTGCCTTCACGCAAAGGCAGCCTCCAGCGCGATTTCGACCATATCTCCAAAGCTCTTCTCACGGTCTTCACTTGGAAGAGCTTCGCCTGTGATCAAGTGGTCGGATACTGTCAAAACCGCCAGCGCACGACGGCCATACCGCGCGGCCAGATTGTAAAGCTCGGCTGCTTCCATTTCGACACCGAGAATGCCGTGCCGGGTCATCTGCTCGTTCAAATCCGGGCGTTCGTCGTAGAAAACATCCGACGAGTAGATGCCGCCCACGTGCGTCGCGACCCCTTTACCTTCGGCGGCATCGGCCGCGGCGCGCAAAAGCGAGTAGTCCGCGCAGGGGGCGAAATTCAATTCTTTGAAGATGCCTTTTGAAGGCGTCGAGAGCGTTGTCGAGGTCATCGCGAGAATAACATCGCGCACCTTAACCTGGTCCTGCATGCCGCCGCATGACCCGATGCGGATCAGAGTTTTTGCGTCGTAGTCCTTAATCAATTCGTTCACGTAGATCGACAAGCTCGGCATCCCCATGCCCGAGCCGTGGATCGTTACGGGATTGCCTTTCCACGTGCCGGTAAAGCCGAGCATTCCGCGTACTTCATTCACAAGGCGTACGTCGTCCAGAAATGTCTCGGCAGCCCATTTTGCCCGATAGGGGTCGCCCGGCAACAGAACGGTTTCAGCAATATCACCGGGTTTCGCACCGATATGGATCGTCATGGCAGGCCTCGTGTGTCAGTGTGCAATCGATCCATCATGGCTACTGCGAAACAGGACTCTTTGCCAATGCTCCGCACGACAATCGCGTCCGTTCTTCTGATTGGCATTACGACCGACCTAAGTGCACAGTCTGCCGACGAACTTGCTTTGGTGCGCGATATATTCCAAGCCGTCCAGCCAAAGTCATTTGCACAGAATGCCGAGTTTTGCGGGTACATTGGCTTTGATGCCGACGGCGTACTTGTGGCGACTGATCCCGTAAAAGGCGGCCCTGATTGGTGCGAAATGGATTTCCCTGAATACCTTGTTGCCGTCGCGTCCTATCACACGCATGCGGCCTACGATCCCGGCGCTTGGTCGGAGGTCCCGAGCGGCGACGACATGGAAGGCGATGAGGCAGACGGCATCGATGGCTATGTCGCCACTCCGGGCGGGCGGTTTTGGTACATCGACACTGAAGACATGACCGCGACTCAGATTTGCGGGATCGGCTGTCTGCTCAAGGATCCGCGGTTTCGACCTGCACCCAAGGACGACATCCAAGACCGCTACACCTACGACGATCTTATCGAGAAGATCGAAGGCTAGATGTTACTCGGCGGCGACAGCTGTTGGGTCAGCCAAAGCCACGATATCGAACATGATGCGGTTCAGCTCGAAGTCCTTAGGAGTGTAGACCCGTGCAACACCCATGGCGCGCAAGCTGGCTGCATCGTCGTCGGGAATGATGCCGCCCACGACAACCGGGATATGGCCAAGACCAGCGCTACGGAGCTCGTTCAGTAGTTCTTCGATCAAGGGCATATGGCTCCCCGACAAGATCGACAGGCCAATCACATGCGCGCCACTGTCCTGTGCGGCTGCAACGATCTCGGTAGGGGTCAGGCGGATGCCTTCGTATGTAATGTCCATACCAGCGTCGCGCGCACGGGCTGCGATTTGTTCAGCGCCGTTGGAATGTCCGTCAAGCCCCGGTTTTCCAACGAGGAATTTAAGGCGCTCGCCCAGCTTGGCGGACACTGCGTCAACCTCAGCGCGTAAGTCATCCAAACCCTCAGTCCGGTTGGACGGCGCGCTGGAAACACCCGTGGGAGCCCTGTACTGACCGAAGACAGACCGCACAACATCGCCCCATTCGCCGGTCGTAACGCCCGCTTTGGCAGCAGCCACCGATGCTGGCATGATATTCAGCCCTTCGCGCGCGGCCTTCCGAAGATCGTCAAGCGCTGCGTGTACTGCCTCGTCATCTCGATCCGCCTTCCAAGCGTCCAGACGTCCTACCTGATCTGCTTCGGCTTCGGGGTCGGCGACCATGATGGCTTCGGGGCCACTGGTGAGAGGGGAAGCTTCGCCGGTCTCGTACTTGTTCACACCAACAACGGTTGTGTCGCCCGTTTCGATCCGCTGAATGCGCTCGGCGTTCGCCTCGACCAGTCGCATCTTCATGTACTCAATGGCTTCGACAGCTCCACCCATTGCGTCGATATGGGCTAGCTCTGCACGCGCGCCTTGCTTGAGCGCCGCAACCTTGCCTTCGATCACTGGATTGCCGTCAAAAAGATCGCCGTATTCCAAGAGGTCGGTTTCGAACGCCAAAATCTGCTGCATCCGAAGCGACCATTGTTGATCCCAAGGGCGCGGGAGGCCGAGCGCTTCGTTCCAAGCAGGCAGTTGCACAGCACGGGCACGCGCATTCTTGGACAGCGTCACGGCGAGCATCTCAAGTAGGATGCGGTAGACGTTGTTTTCGGGCTGTTGTTCGGTCAGCCCAAGCGAGTTGACCTGCACACCGTAGCGGAAACGGCGAAACTTCGGGTCTTCGACACAGTAGCGTTCCCGGCAGATCTCGTCCCAAAGCTCGGTGAAGGCGCGCATCTTGCACAACTCGGTCAC
>CAZMRS010000130.1:6452-6701 GCA_964568435.1 uncultured Boseongicola sp.
GAACGAGATCCGCCCGACCATCGCCGGAAAGTGCTCGGCCGGCACTTTGTCTTTCAGATCGTCTAGTACCGCTTGGGCCGTTGCCAAAGCGTAGGCCAGCTCCTGCTCCGGCGTCGCACCGGCTTCTTGCAGGTGGTAGGAACACACGTTCATCGGGTTCCATTTAGGCAAGTTGGCGCGTGTCCAGGCCGCGACGTCCGTGATCATGCGCATCGACGGGCGGGGCGGGCAGACATACGTCCCCCGCGA
>CAZMRS010000131.1:0-6698 GCA_964568435.1 uncultured Boseongicola sp.
AAAGAAACAGGAACGGATTCTACACATGAGCGGCCCGGATCAGGGGGCAACGTCAGCCTCTATAAGCGAAGAGGACGAACTTATTGCCAAATTGGTTGAAAAGGTGAAGCGCGAATACGGAGAAGTTACTCCTGATTGCGACGACGGTCCAACCTGATAGGGTCTGCCGCAAGGCACTCGAGGATCAGATCAACCATCTCTTTGTTTAACCAATGCAAATCATTCTTCACTTGGTCATCAGCGAGATTGAACTCCTTCGCTACTCGTATCCTAGCTTCCTTCTCTGACCTTTTGCCTTCGAGTACCAGCCGCTTACTTGCTTTTTTTTGGTCGGAAACTCGAGCAACCACAAATCTTACACTAGCCTCATGCCACTCTTGCATAGCAAGGAAATTGCATAACCTATAGACGAACAGTTCGGCACTTGCTTGGCGTGGCTTGCCCGTTCTTGCGGCATAATCTTGAATCCAACAAAAATAAGACGGGCGGCGAAAAAGATGGTCCTTAAATTTGCTCCTGCACGCCCCGCAGTTTCTTTTTAATCCAATCCTCTTCGCCCTCTCCGAAACGTTTGGACGTCCGCCTTTAGCTTGAAGGAGCGGCATAATTCTGCGAGGCCGACCATACCTTTCGATGTACTGCTTGCCTCCGACATGCTGCGGGCAATCAAAAATACAGTCTATTTCAGCTTGAACTTCGGTCTTGGAAACGGTTGCTAACTCTTCTGTTCGTTCGCAGTAGCTATCCCTCGGAAGCAGCGCAAAAAGTGTGGACGCGAAATCAAGAACTGACACGCCATATCCGTACTTCTGGTCCATGCCCTTATTCGGATGCTTGGCGAGAAACCAGTAGAACAGTTCGCTGCATTCTACATAGGCTCGCCGTTCGATTCTCATGAGTAGCGGGCGCAAAGCCTGAGGTGATCGACCAAGCTCTCTGTAAATGTCCGAGTACTGCGTAAACGTGACTAGCTTCCAGACGATCTTCTCAACCTCAGCGGCATCAAGTTTCGAGTTGTGGATGTATTGATTCGCCATCGAAAGCTGAACGACCTCGCCGAAGTGGTTTCCTTTATTTGAAAAGTAGCGCCTTTTGCTACGCAAGTGGTTTCCTTGGTTTTCTCGGTATTCCGATTGCCTAAGTGCAGCTCTACCGATGGTGTCAGGAAACAACGGAGGCACCATCTAATGATTTGTTTTGAATGTACTTTTCGAGGCGGCCAGTGTGTTCGGCGAGTGCAGATCGCAACCGACCGAGAGCTTGGCAATCACCGTTTCATCCGCTCGGTTCGCGCTACCGCGCTATCGTTGTCGATCCCGTCCCGCAAGTGGCCGGATGCACTAGCGGACTGGCTCCGTGACCATCGGGGATGTTTCATCGATGATCACGGCAGGGTTTTCGAACTCGACCTGAGCCACCTTGAGTATCCTGAAGGTCAAGAGAAGGAAGAAGCGCCCTTTGCGCGCTGGTATCAGGACTTTTGCAATACGCCTTGCCGTCCGGGCACGACGCCATTTGTGCGCCGCGAGGCTAAAGAACGGGTCCGCATTGTCGCGACTTTGTTGCGTGCAAAATACCCGGTTCGTGCGTCGACTTGGGGCAAGGTTGCAGCAAACGACAATCGCTCGCCAAACCAATCGAGACAGTAAATCGACCGCGTTCCTCCCGGAACGCAGTCCGACCCGCGCTAACACTGTCTCAAGGTCACTCGGCGTTTCTCAACCACAAACGACTGGGTCGACCAAGAACTCGCACTTCGTAGTCTGAAGGAGGCGTCATGGCCAACCAGTTTCAAAACAATGGAAGCGTAGCGAACTCTTCCATCATGAACTTCGCGACTCTGCTCGCGTTCATCGCTGCAATTTTCGGAGCCCCGCCCCTCTACGGCCTTACTGCTCCCTTTGTCGTGCAGATGCTCTCGCGGCACTATGGATCGCAATTCGCCGATCTTTATGACCTGCTTTGGATGGTTCTGACCTTCCTTTTGGTCTTCATTCCGGCGCGCGCGATTTTTTACTTCGCGCTGACCGCTCTCGTTTCGGGAGCACTTTATCGCTTCATCTGACTTTGTTCGAAAGGCGGAAACCCTTCGCCTTTCGTTTCACCGCAGCGAGAGCTGCTTTCAACCTCAGGAGTAATCCAATGTCTCAGAAACTTGGTGAAAAGATCGGTCAAATCGACATTCACAAGAAGCGGAAATCATCCGTTGGCGATGTGATTGGAGGTGTTCTGCTGATCGGTCTGGTTGTCTTGATCGTTGTCGGCATTCTGACTTGATCGACTTAATCAGGATTTGATCACAAGAAGGGGCGCAGCAATGCGCCCCTTCTCTTCTTTCCAAGAGGGGAAACTCATGCACTTCGACAACGCCAAAGACAGATTTGGATCAGCGCACTGGGAGTCACATCAGGACGTTAAGCGAAGCGGCCTGATGGATGGTCAAGGCCATCGCATTGGATATCTTGATGGTCACGCAATGACGTTAAGTACCGACGCGCCGCTCCTCACGGTGGCCGGAGCCGGATCAGGTAAGATGCGCGATCTATTGGCCAGCACAATTCTGGCCAATCCAACACAGCGAATGTTCGTTCTCGATCCGCGCGGGGAAATCGTAAGCGTTACGCTTCCAGCCTTTGCGTCGGCGGGCGTCCCAGTATGGATTTGGAACCCGACGGCAATGCACGGGCTCGCGCAGCACCGGGTTCAACCGCTCGATATCCTGCGCCTTGATAGCCCGACCTTTCACGCGGACTGCAAGTTCATCGCTGAAAGCCTGATCGCGGTGAACCATTCCTCTAACGGACGCTACTTTGAGCTCCGCGCGCGGGAGTGGCTTGAGAACATTATGAAGGCTTTGGTGGAACGAGACGGATATGTCTCGTTCACCAGTTTGTTTCGAGCAATCGGTCTCATCGAAACCGATCCGAACGCGTGGGCCGACATGCTAGAATTCATGCTGGCCTCAAGCATTGATGGTGTTCGCCGCACGGCGGGCGAGATGCTTGCCAAACAACAGGAAAGCCCACGCGAGTTCGGCGGTATCGTTGGCGAACTCTATGCTTCTTTGAACTTCCTTGATGACCCGATGCTTCAAGCTTCTCTGGAGCACGCAGACTTTTCGTTTTCCGACATGTGCAATCCGACGCGTCCTGCGTCAGTATTCATCGTCGTACCCATAGAATACGTCTCACTCTGGGGGCCGCTGCTCAGGGTCATGTTTACCGTGCAATTGCTCTACAAGTCCCGCGCGCCATCCGCGCCGCGCATCACCATGATCGCAGATGAGGCGGGACAACTCGGTCACTTCGAAGCGCTTCTTCGTGCCTTCACGTTTGGTCGCGGTGCCGGTGTTCAAGCCTGGGCGCTCTTTCAGGACATTGGTCAGATCATCCGCAACTTCGGCCAGCCTGCGCTGCAAGGCTTCATGGGCTCCGCCGCCATGCGGCAGTTCTTTGGTGTCCGTGACCACAACACGGCCAAGATGATCTCTGAGATGCTCGGCCATGAAACGCTCGAATTCGACGACACTCTCAAACAGGAAGCGGCGCGACGCGAGCGTGTGAACGCGGCCATGGCTTTTATGAATGGCGATGATCCGTTCCGGGCATTGAACAACATGCGCTCGCACCGCTTTGGCGAAGAGCATCGCGCGAAGCAATCAAGGCCGCTGATGACCCCCGATGAAATCTTGGCGATGCCCGACAACCGTCAAATCCTATTCATCTCAGGCCACAACCTTCGCCCGATCTATGGTGAAAAGCTTCCTTACTTCACACGGCGGGAATTTGCCGGAAAGTTCCTGCCTAACCCATTCCATCCGCCCTACGACAGCGTGCTTTTGAGGCGGGCTTTCGGAAACCGGAGCGTAAGGGTGATTACCGAGCGCGTACCCCCCGAGTTTGCGCATCTTCCGCAATATGCTTCAGGCACATGGAAATACGTCGAGGGCTTTCGCCCAAAACTACGGAGAGCATCATGAACGATGAAGTGAAAAACCGCCCCATCGAGACGTTGCGCGATGGCGCGATTGAAGTCTCGATTTGGGAGAGGCAGACCGAGACCGGAACTGCATACAACACGCAGCGCTCGCGCTCCTATCAGGACCAGGAAGGCCAGTGGAAGCGAACGCACGCAATTCCTGAACGTGATCTCTTGCGCGCCGCGCGGCTGGACGAGCTGGCCTACGGTTCGATCCAAAAGCTGCGGGAGCAAGATCGTTTGCAGGAAATGAAAGAGGAGCCAGCTCGCCGAACGCGCAACCGTGATCGGGGTCGATGAGCGAGTTTCGGCGGCTGGGGGCTGATCCCCCAGCCATTGCTTCAAGAGCTGAACTGCTTCAGCGCTTGCGAGCTCGTGGAACACCAGAGCCCGAACAACAACCGTCTCCGCCGCATGGGGCCGAAAACCTCGCCGCCGAGAAGCGGGAAGAACAAGAGCGGCGGATTGCCGAACTGCGCCAATCCCTCGGATCAGCGCACCGCAATCTGGAGACGCAACACAGTTTCGCGCGGCTGGGAGGCCACGCAAAGTCGAGCTTTGAACAGGAAAGATAGGAGGCCGTCGCGAACACGCATTACTCTGAAAGCCGCTCTGAATTTGGCTTACAGGGCAATGGCGTGTTATAATGGGAATTGAAGTTTCGGCTTTTTGCTTGGCCAGTATTGGCCCGCACTAGCCACTTCCCACGCAAGCGACGGCGAGACGACAACCCGATGCAAACGCATTGCATCGGCAAAGGAGGTCTTGTGCCATGAACACAGACAACAGGAATCATGAAACCGTCGAACGTGCTGCCATTTCTGGTCAGCACAAGAGCCTTCAGGTCGATGTAGAACGCTACCAAGCATATCTTGATGATCCAGAAATGACTGATGCCGAGCGCCGTCAGGTCATCGAAGCGCTCTGGGTCATTGTCAGCTGTTTTGTCGAGTTGGGATTTCAGGTCCATCCGACCCAGCAGGCCTGTGGAAAAGTCGAGAATGCCCTTGATGTTGCGGGCAATTCGGATTCGACTGAGGTACAATTAAGACATAGCGAAAGCATAGAAAAGCCAAGCGCACCCGAGCTGTAAACGGGTGCGAGAAAGAGATGAATCATGGCAGTAGAACGTATTGAGACCCAAGCCGAAACCGATGTGGTCGCGCTTATCTATTGTCGTGTGTCCTCAGTAAAACAGCGCGTCGAAGGTTCGGGCTTGCAGAGTCAGGAACAGCGGTGTCGTAAGTTCGCAGAAGAGAACGGATGGGAAGTCGAGATGGTGTTCCCCGACGATGTGTCGGGTGGCGGCGACTTCATGGATCGCCCCGGCATGCGCGCGATGCTGGCCTATCTCGATGCTAAGAAAGGCCAACCTTATGTCGTGATCTTCGATGATCTCAAACGCTTTGCCCGTGACACGGAGTTCCATCTAAAGCTGCGCCGCGAACTCGCGACGCGCGGCGCTCTCGTCAAGTGTCTGAACTTCGAGTTTCAGGATACGCCGGAAGGCCGCTTCTTCGAGGTCATGATGGCTGCGGCGGGGCAGATGGAGCGCGAGCAGATCGCGCGTCAGAACAGCCAAAAAAGCCGCGCACGCGTTGAACTTGGATACTGGGTTTTTAGAGCTCCAGTCGGCTACAGATACGTTCCCGACAAGGAGCGCGGAGGAAAGAGGCTCGTACCTGACGAGCCCTTGGCCTCGGTTGTACGGCAAGCGTTGGAAGGCTACGCCAACGGATATTTCGCCTCACAAGCCGAAGTGCAGCGGTTCTTGGAAGCCGACCCTTACTTCCCGAAAGATAAAAAGGACGGGACGCTCCGTCCGATGACGGTCACCCGCTTTCTCAAAAAGGTGGTCTACGCCGGATACGTTGAAGCTCCCAAATGGGGTATCTCCGTGCGTAAGGGAAAGCATGAGGGGCTAATCTCATTCGAAACCCATCAGCAAATCCTCGATACCATCGAAGGCAAAAAACGCCGCCCTGCGGCGCGCAAAGACTTCAATCAGGACTTCCCACTCAGGGGACACGTTCTGTGTGATTGCTGCGGAAATGCGATGACTGCGGCATGGTCAAAAGGGAAGTACAAGCACTATCCCTATTACTTCTGTATGACGCGAGGCTGCGAGGCCAAAAGTAAGACTGTGCCGCGCGCAAAGATTGAAGACGGCTTCGCAGAAATCATGAAGAAGCTGCAACCTGCGTCCAGCTTGTTCAAGGTGGCGAAGGCGATGCTTTGCGATGCGTGGGACATGAGGCTGGCTGAAGCGAAGGGCGCGAAGGATGAGCTTGGCCGACAGCTAAAGGCCATCGAGGCACAGATTGACCAACTATTGGATCGGGTCATCGAGGCGACCAATCCTAGCGTCGTAAAGCGCTATGAATCGAAGATCGATGAGCTTGAACGTGAGCGGATCATTCTGAATGAACGTCGCGAGAAAATCCTGCCGCCAAAGGGACGGCTGGAGGATTGTATCGAACTCACCTTGAGATTTCTCTCAAGTCCTTGGTATTTATACGAAAATGGGAGTTATGCGCTGCGTCAAACTGTGCTCAGATTGGCCTTTGCGGAGCCCCTTAGGTATAGCCCGGAAGGGGTGTATCGAACTCCAACTTTCACCTTTCCTTTCAAGGTGTTAGTGGGAATTAACAGTCCAAAAAGCGAGATGGTGCTGCTGGAGAGAATTGAACTCTCGACCTCTCCCTTACCAAGGGAGTGCT
>CAZMRS010000132.1:0-6683 GCA_964568435.1 uncultured Boseongicola sp.
CAGCCAATGTTCGAAGATCCGCCACTCCTTGCAATCAAGCGACCTGGCCGCCGCCCTACAGATGCGCAGATAGCCGCCTTGACCGGTGTGCAGTCAGCAATTGTCTCAGATGCGATGGACGGGCGCGGCGCTCTGGCAGGTCATATCCGACATCTGGACCCGGCTCTTCCTTCGGCGGTAACTGGCCCAGCGCTTACGGTTTGGACGGGCGCAGCCGATCTTTTGGCGCTCCATGCGTGCAAGCGCATCGCGGCTCCCGGGGACGTTGTCATACATTCATTTGATGGCCATCAGGGCTGTGCTGCCTTTGGCGATAGTTTGGGAGGTATGCTGAAGAATGCCGGTGCAGCAGGGATAGTCACCGATGGCCCCGTCAGAGACACGGAAGGACTTGTTGGCCTCGGCGTACCGATCTGGTGTACTGGCACGATCTCTTCAACACCTTTTGAGAATGGCCCGGGCACGGCTGGGCTACCTGTGCAGGTCGGCGGACAGCGCATTGAGACCGGCGATATGATCGTGGCGGACCGGGACGGTGTTGTTGTCGTTCCGTTTGATGAAATTGACGCCGTAATTGCCCGTTGCAAACGGATTATCGAGCTCGAGGAAGGTGGCGAAAAGGCCGTTGAAGAGGGTCTGATAATGCCAGAAACCTACGAAGCTCTGCTTGATAGCGACAAGGTGAAGTGGGTGGACTGAAACCTCTGCCTTTGCAGACTCGCAACAGTTCGGTTCCGAATTAGAAACAATAGACGACAGGCAACCCTTTTTTAATCAAGATAGGGTCTGGTTCGGCTGTGGGGTGGCCGTGTCGGAGTTCTTGCTCATGAGCGCTGCTGCTGTGCTGATACAAATGATAGCGAAGACGTTCTTCTTTGCTCTGCCCGCCTGTGTCGGATGGCTGGCGTTTCGACGTCTCGTGATGTCTGAAACATCGAACGCCTGGATCTACGCAAGTGTGGGCATGTTCGCGGCGTTTTCTGCTGCGGGCCTTGCACCTTGGGTTTTTGGGTTTCAATCGCTCAACTGGATCTTCCTCGTCGCTGCGTTTTTGTGCCCACCAATTTGGCTGGCAACGATTATCATCTGCGGTATAGGTCGCGCGTCAGCCTATGATGTGGACGCCGAGGCTGAGATTGAGAATGTTCGCCCACCAAAGCCTCCCGTTCTCGTTCTCGAGAAGCCGATTTTCCCGAAACTTGAATCGGAACCCTCGCCGGTCGTGTTCAAGAGCCATCGGCAGGTCCTGAAAACGGCGCGGAAGGCCGTCTCGAAAAAGGTCATGGCTTTGGATGTGGATCGCAACGTTTTGGAGGTTGCGCGCGCAATGCGTGGCAATGAGAGCACAAACAAACGGCGAGAGCGGCCACTGCTACCGCCACCGCATGCCATGAGCGACCTCCCCAACCTGCCGTTTTTGCAGCGTTAAACCCTGTTATCCACAACATCAGCTCACATGTGAAACGCGTTGTTTCGCCCGGCGGCTATTAGGGTTAATCGGGAGTTACGCTATGCTCGATCCATTGTTTGTAAGTGTATTGAGTATGGAGACTGTGTATGTCGGTCGATTTTCAAGCCTGGGTGTGGCGCTTCATTAGACCACTTCAGATCGCAGCAATGCTGATATTCGCATTGGGGATACTTGCGACGTCGATCCTTTCGACAGCAGCGCTGTTTGGGGTGTCTCTTTTGCCCGAACTTTATCTTCAATCCGCTTCGGACACCCGCGTTGACGTGACGAGTTGGCTGCTGCTTGGAACACTCGCACTGTGCGTGCTTTTGCTGGCGTTCATGCCGGCCAACTTTCGGTTGCTTGCGCTAGAAAATTCGCACCGCTCCTTCAGGATGCGTATGGAAGATGTCGCCCGCGCCTACTGGGCGTGCCATGAAGCGGACCGGAGCGGCCTATTTCAGATGGCAAGCGAGTTCGACGCGGTGCGTGAACGTTTAGTCTTCCTGCGCGATCACCCAGACTTGGGGCACCTGGAGCCGGATGTGCTTGATATCGCAGCGCAGATGAGCAGGACGAGCGAAGAACTGGCGTCGATCTACAGTGACGAAAAGGTGTCGCGAGCGAAGTCGTTCTTGAGTGAACGGCAATTTGAAGCAGAAAAGATGGAAGTGCGGATTGAAGCAGCGCTCGACACAACGCGATCTCTCAGGCGTTTGGTGGACGAGGTGGAAATGGAGGAGAGCGTCGCGCAGTCGCGATTGCAGCAATTGCGTCGTGAGTTGGATCGGCTTCTTCCGAAACTTGACCTTGCACCGACGCAACTGGCGGCTGATGGACCAACTGAGGACGCGCGCGTGCTTGACTTGCCGCGCAAGCGGCGTCGCAAAGCTTCCTCTGAGTGAAGTCCACTTGGCAGCGTGTTTTTGAGCGCGTAGCAAGGCGACATGGTTCTAAAAATCGCAAACTTGGCGCTATTGGTTCTGTTTCCCGTCGCGTGGTTCGCTCCCCTTCTTTATGCGGGATTTCTGCCGGTTTTCGGACTTTCTGAGATTTCAATTATCTCAGGGCTCCAGTCGCTCTGGGAAAGTGACGTCGTCCTAGCTTTGCTTGTGAGTTTCTTTGCAATCTTCGCGCCGATCCTGAAAGCCATCGGTATAGCGCTCATTCAATTTCGGCTGGCGAGCCCGTGCCTGGTGCCCGCGCTCCATGTTCTCGGCAAGCTCGCAATGGCGGACGTGTTTCTCGTCGCGCTCTACATACTTGTCGTCAAAGGTGTTGGTTTGGGGCGCGTCGAAACCGGTTGGGGGCTTTATCTGTTCACCGCCTGCGTTCTGGGCCAGATCGCCATCACGATCCTCTTTGAACGAGCGCGCAAGGCCGCAAAGGCCAGTTGAACCCGGCCCATACCTCGGGCAGAAGTTGGTCATGGCGAAGTCGGCATCTTTTTCTTGTTCGAACTGCGGCGCGATCCATTCCAAATGGTCCGGGCGTTGTGATGATTGTGGTGCCTGGAACAGCATTTCCGAAGATGCGCCGTTGTCGAGCGGGCCAAAATCCAAAGGGCTTGGAGTGCAGCGCGGGAAAACCGTGCCCCTGACAACGCTTGATGCCAAGGAAACACCTCCGCCCCGCACGCTGTCTGGCTTGGGAGAGTTTGACCGGGTTCTGGGTGGTGGTCTTGTCGCGGCTTCGGCTGTTCTCGTCGGCGGCGATCCCGGTATCGGAAAATCTACGGTACTTTTGCAGGCCGCCGCCGCGTTCTCCCGGGCCGGTATGAAAGTCATTTACGTGTCAGGCGAGGAAGCCTCTGCGCAAGTTCGCCTCCGCGCACAGCGGCTTGGGCTTGGTGACGCTGAGGTCAAACTGGCCGCAGAGACCAACTTGCGGGACATTCTCACGACGCTCGAGGCAGAAGCGCCTGATCTGGCCATCATCGACTCGATTCAAACCATGTGGCTCGATACCGTAGAAAGCGCGCCGGGGTCGGTGAGCCAGGTGCGTTCGGCTGCGCATGAGCTGACCACTTTTGCGAAACAGCGAGGGATCAGCGTGATCCTTGTTGGTCACGTCACCAAGGAAGGACAGATCGCGGGGCCTCGTGTCGTCGAGCACATGGTCGACACAGTCTTGTACTTTGAAGGCGAGCGCGGCCATCAATTCCGTATTTTGCGCGCTGTGAAGAACCGCTTTGGTCCAGCCGACGAAATCGGCGTGTTCGAGATGACGGGTTCAGGGCTTTCCGAAGTGGCGAACCCATCGGCTCTTTTCTTATCAGATAGAGAGAACCCGGCAGCGGGATCGGTTGTTTTTGCTGGTATCGAGGGCACGCGACCAGTTCTGTGCGAGTTTCAAGCATTGGTTTCCCCCGCCCCGGCTGGACAGGCCCGCCGCTCTGTCGTCGGCTGGGACGGCAGCAGGCTGGCCATGATCCTTGCCGTGCTGGAATCACGTTGTGGCATCCCGTTTCAAGGGCTGGACGTCTATCTGAACGTCGCTGGTGGCCTCAGGATCAGCGAACCGGCGGCAGATTTGGCTGTGGCGGCGGCGCTACTTTCTGCGCGCGAAGATGTGGCGTTACCGGATGGCACTGTCGTTTTCGGCGAAATCAGCCTATCAGGAGGATTGCGACCGGTTGGTCAGACGGAAACCCGCCTGAAAGAGGCGCAGAAGCTTGGTTTTAGCCGCGCTTTGCTCCCCGACCGTAGCAAAACAGGCGCCATAACGGGCGTTACGGTACAGCAGATGCCGGACCTCGCGGCGCTGGTCGGCGACGTATTTGGGGCTGGCTAAGGACATAACGAGCAAGGTACAGAGGCGAACATGGAAAGCTTCACTATTCTCGACGGCGTTGTGGCCGCAATTATTCTTCTCTCGGCGGTTTTGGCCTATTCTCGCGGATTTGTCCGCGAAGTGCTTGCGATTGGTGGCTGGGTTATCGCCGCGGTTATAGCATATTACGCAGCACCTATGGCGGAACCTCTTGTGAAGGAAGTCCCGGTTTTGAGCGACTTCCTTGGTAGCTCGAGCGAGTTGTCCATGATTGCTGCCTTTGCGGCTGTGTTCGCCGTGGCCCTTATTCTGGTGTCCTTCTTCACTCCGCTTTTCGCCGGGGTTGTCCAACGGTCTGCAATTGGCGGGATCGACCAAGGGCTCGGTTTTATCTTTGGCGTTCTGCGCGGTGCATTGCTCGTTGCAATCGCAATGGTGCTTTATGAGCGCGTGATCGTCTCCGATCCTATCCCTTGGGTAGATGAGAGCCGGACAGCATCCATTTATGCGCAAATTGCCGACACGCTTGAGGAACAAATCCCATCGGATGCGCCTGGGTGGATCGCGGATCGTTACGAAGATCTGATAAATCGCGGCTCCGTCGGCGAGAACCAATAGAACCAGAAGATGTCATTCGCCCCGATTCAGGGGCGAATCGCTACTTTTGGAGGCGCGCCAAATACTGATTTTTGGCTCTCGATCAAAGAAAATCGTAAAAAGCCAATAGAAACAAACTGTTTCCAGCCCAAAGCACAGTGAAATAGGGCAGTTTTGGCCAATACATTACCCGCCCTATTTACCATGATTTGTCGACTGTTCGGCGACAGTGTCGGTGCGCCGCGGATGATTGCACACACGTTAGACCGCAACGACGGTGAGAATCGTCCTAAACGCGAGTCCCGCGACATTTCCTGCCCAAAAGTCTGGGCAACCCTAATCACAAAGAGGCCCTGTTCGAGAAGATTTGCGCCCTACTGATGCCAAGGCGTGGGGGCATAACTGTATCTGTAAGCGGGACAGCGGATGTTCCAACGTCCCGCGTAACGAGTGATTGAGTAAAGGGCGCCGGACGGCACGTTGCCAACCGGCGCCCACCCTAGCGGGTAGGTACACGGTGTTTTTGTTTTCCGAGTTCCCGCAATGTTAATAGTGCCGCCGTGTTCCGGCATATGCCTGCCCGCAGAAGGCCCGCGTCCGAAAGGTGCGGGCTTTCGCCTTTTTTGGTCCCCGCGCCCGTTTGTCTTGGTGACATTCACCTGCAGTCGCTCTAAGTAACGACTCGATGCTGCTCCACAGGGACGTCTTTCGACCACATGGCCGACCGAACGCTTACGACGAACCCCTTTGACGACGACAAGCTCCGCGAAGAATGCGGGATTTTCGGCGTCACGGGTATGGCTTCTGCTGCGAACTTTGTCGCGCTGGGCCTTCACGCTCTCCAACACCGCGGACAGGAAGCCGGTGGCATAGTCACCCACGATCCTGCAGCTGGTTTTGCCTCGGCAAGACGGTTTGGTTTGGTGCGCGATAATTTTACCAATGAAACGGTGATGGACACACTGCCCGGTGAAATTGGAATCGGGCATGTGCGCTATTCTACCGCCGGATCGAAAGGCGCCACGCAAATCCGCGATGTGCAGCCCTTCTTTGGCGAGTTCGCCATGGGTGGCGCCGCGATTGCGCATAACGGGAACATCACGAACGCGGATGCTTTGAGGCGCGAACTCATCGAGCGCGGTTCGATCTTCCAGTCTTCTTCCGACAGCGAATGCATCATTCATCTGATGGCGCGGTCGCTTCAGCGGAATATCCCGGAACGGATGAAAGATGCCCTGCGTAGGGTTGAAGGTGCCTTTTCCATCGTGGCGATGACCCGTACCAAGCTAATCGGCGTGCGAGATCCGTTGGGCGTGCGCCCGTTGGTTCTGGGTAAAATCGGTGACGGTTGGGCACTGGCTTCCGAGACTTGTGCGCTGGACATAATAGGCGCTGAGTTTGTCCGCGAGATTGATCCCGGCGAGATGGTCGTGATTGCCAAGGGCGAAGTGACGTCCCACCGACCGTTTGAACAGAAGAAGTCACGCTTTTGCATTTTTGAGCATGTGTATTTCTCCCGCCCGGATTCGTCTCTTGGCGGGCGTTCTGTTTATGAGACGCGGTCCGCGATTGGAGCCGAGTTGGCCAAGGAGTCTCCGGTTGAGGCTGACCTGGTGTGCCCAGTGCCCGACAGCGGCACCCCGGCGGCAATTGGATATAGTCTGGAAAGCGGCATTCCCTATGCGATGGGCATTATCCGCAACCAGTACATGGGACGGACCTTCATCGAGCCGACCGAGCAGATCCGAAATATGGGTGTGCGCCTGAAGCTGAACGTGAACCGCGCGTTGATTAAGGGCAAACGGGTGATACTTGTGGACGATAGCGTTGTGCGCGGTACGACCAGCCGGAAGATCATGGAGAT
>CAZMRS010000133.1:0-6651 GCA_964568435.1 uncultured Boseongicola sp.
CTCCGCCCAATAACGACGCAGTTCAGCATTGAGTGCAAAAAAGTTGCCCCTCAAACCTTGACTTGTTGAGAATGGTTCTCATTTTGTCCTGCGATTGCGAATTATTCTCATTAAGTCTTGAAGCGCGGAAGGGCTTTCTACTTATGAAAAGACGCCAGTTTCTAGCTTCTGCCGGTGGTACAGCGCTTGCTGTGACATTTGCCTCGCGCGCTATTGCTGCATCTTCACCACTGAAAGTTGTTGCGACGACGGGCATGATTGCGGACGCCGTACGCGAAATAGGTGGCGATTTGGTCGAGGTGACCGCACTCATGGGGACGGGGGTTGACCCGCATGCCTATCGCCAGACCCGTACCGATATCCTTGCACTTGTGCGAGCCGACGTCGTTTTTTGGAACGGTCTCTACCTGGAAGCGCAGATGGAGGACTTCCTCGAAACACTTTCAACGCGCACGTCGGTGATCGCCGTCGCCGAGGCGCTTCCAGCGGAAAACCTGATCGCCCACGACGACTACGCCGATCGGTTCGATCCTCATACCTGGATGAACCCCGACTATTGGCTTTATGCCATCGCCGCTGTCGAAAAATCTTTGTCAGACGCCGCGCCAGAACACGCAGACGTCTTTGGAGCAAATGCGGAAGCATATCTTGGTCGCGTAGCGCAAGTTGGTACCTATCAGGCAGACATGCTCGACACAGTTCCAGATGCGTCGCGCGTCCTCATCACCGCTCACGACGCCTTCAACTACTTCGGCCGGGCCTACGACTTTGACGTGATAGGCATCCAAGGCATTTCCACGGAAAGCGAAACCGGAGTGAACCGTATCCGCGAGCTTGTCGACATGATCGTCGAACGCAATATTCGCGCCGTATTTTTCGAAAGTTCCGTGTCCGACCGTTCAATTCGCGCTTTGATCGAAGGAGCCGCGGCGCAAGGCCACGAGCTCAAGATTGGCGGCGAACTCTTCTCCGACGCCATGGGTGTCCCCGGCACATACGAGGGAACCTACATCGGCATGATCGACCACAACGCAACAACCATAACACGCGCACTCGGTGGCATCGCGCCTGAGCGTGGATTGAACGGCAAACTCAGCGCCGGATCGTAGGAATAGCAAATGCTTCAAATTGCAAATGAAGACACCGTAAAAGCCGAAACACAAAATTTGTGGCAAAGCCCATTTGCGATCCGCGGGCTGACAGTATCTTATGATCAAAAACCGGCGGTCTTCTCGATCGATGCAACTTTCGAAGCTGGAAAGCTCACCGCGATCATCGGCCCCAACGGAGCAGGGAAGTCCACGCTTCTGAAAGCTGCGCTTGGTATCATCACGCCCCTGTCAGGGCAGGTGACCGTGTATGGTCAACCTGTGGCCCAATCCATGCACCGCATTGCCTATGTCCCGCAACGCGCCAGCGTTGACTGGGACTTCCCGGTGCGTGTGATTGACGTCGTGCTGATGGCACTATTCCGCACCACGGGTCTGCTGGGACGCGTCTCAGCGGCAGATAGAAAACGCGCGAATGACTGCCTCGACCGGGTTGGCATGTCCGACTTTGCGAACCGCCAAATCGGTCAGCTGTCCGGAGGCCAGCAGCAACGCGTCTTCTTGGCGCGTGCCCTGGCTCAGGACGCCGACCTTTATGTGCTGGACGAGCCGTTCGCGGGCGTTGATGCCGCGACCGAAAAGACCATTATTTCGGTTCTGAAATCCTTGCGTGAAGAAGGCCGCACCGTGATTGCCGTGCACCACGACCTCTCAACCGTGCCGGAGTACTTCGACAACGTATTGCTCCTGAACGTCCGAAAGGTTGCAGAAGGCCCCACACGCATTGCTTTCACGAATGAAACGCTTGAGCAGGCGTATGGCGGCCGGCTTGCGACCGCGCGGATCGATCCGGCCGTGGCAGCAAGTTAAAGCAGATGTTCTTGGACGCGCTGTTTCTTCAGCTTGGCTATAACGCCACGCTGGTCACGGTGGGCGCATCGCTGCTTGGAATTGCAGCGGGCGTTACCGGCAGCTTCTTGTTTTTTCGCAAGAGAGCGCTCGTGTCCGACGCGATCAGCCACGCGACATTGCCTGGTGTGGCGCTTGCTTTCATTGTCATGGTTGCACTTGGATCAGACGGTCGTAATTTGCCCGGTCTACTGCTCGGTTCAGCCATTACTGCCGCTGCAGGGCTATTTGCCGTCCAATGGCTCTCAAGTAGAACACGTCTCACCGAAGACGCAGCCATTGGTGCAGTCCTGTCGGTGTTCTTTGGCTTTGGTATAGTCCTTCTTACGGTTATCCAAACCATGTCGTCGGGTCGACAAGCGGGGCTTGAGGATTTCTTGCTCGGCTCTACCGCAGGAATGCTCTTCGCTGATGCACTTCTGATCGCGGGGGGAGGGGCCGTGGCTCTTGCTTTGGTGGCGGTATTCCGTCGTCCCATGATGATGGCCAGCTTCGATCCCGAGTTTGCCCGCGCGAGCGGCGTCAATTTGGACCGCACCGACCTGATTATGATGGGACTTGTGATGGGCGTAACCGTCATCGGGCTAAAGATCGTTGGTCTGATCCTCATCATAGCGCTTCTCATCATCCCGCCTGTGGCGGCTCGCTTTTGGAGTGATCGCGCGGATCGCGTCGTCCTCATGGCCGGAGCGATAGGTGGGCTGTCAGCGTGGCTCGGCTCTTCTGCCTCAGCCGTTGCGCCAAACCTTCCCACAGGTCCTATCATTGTTCTATCGGCGTTCGGGTTCTTTGCGCTGTCAATCTTGCTCGCTCCATCGCGCGGTGTCGTGATGTCTGCCTTTCGACATCGACAGTTCCAGCGCGGTGTCCACATCCGGCAAGGGTTGGTGTCTCTGGCGCAGGGACAACCCATTTACGAGCCTCTCACCTTGCGTCTGTTGAAAGCCGACGGATTCGCGCGCGCCGATGGAGTGCCCACGGAAGACGGAAAAGCCCGCGCCGCCCGCGTCTTGCGCGATGAAAAGCGTTGGCAAGTCGCCCGCCAGGATCAAGCATTGGAGATGGCAGCGGCCCGCTATGATGGACTAACCCAAATCGAGGACGTCCTAACCCCGGATCAAATCACCGAAATTGACGCGCGCATTGGCGGCCCGGTCGAGGTGACACCATGAACAGCGCAGAGTTCGTCGCGCTCAGTTTCACGCCGCTTCTGATCGCTTGCCTCGCCGCCGTAGCTTGCGCTTTGCCCGGTAACTTCCTGATCCTGCGCCGCCAAGCCCTTATCGGGGACGCCATCAGCCATGTTGTTCTGCCGGGCATTGTTGCGGCTTTCCTGATCGCGGGAAGCGTGAGCGCCACTGCCATGATGCTCGGAGCCGCCGGGGCGGCCATCGTTTCAGTCGTTCTTATCGAAGGGATCCGTCGTTTCGGTCGTATTGAGCCTGGCGCTGCAATGGGCGTCGTTTTCACAGCAATGTTCGCAGCCGGTGTTTTGCTGCTCGAAATCTCGGACACGTCTGGTGTCCATCTTGATGTGGAGCACGCGCTTTATGGCAACCTGGAGAGCTTGGTCTGGCTGGATGCAATTGGCTGGCAATCTTTGCTGGACCCGTCCGCCCTTGTAGGTTTGCCAGTTGAGCTGTTCCGCATTCTGGTCGTCGTTGCGGTCATCGCATTGCTGTTGGCAGTCTTTTGGCGACCACTCGCCATATCCACGTTTGACGAAGGATTTGCGGCAACGCTTGGCCTGCCGGTTGCGGCAATATCTTTGGGGTTGGTCTTCGTGTCGGCGCTTGCTGCTGTCGCGGCCTTTGATGCCGTTGGCTCGATCATCGTGATAGCGATGTTTATCTGCCCTCCAGCTGCCGCTCGGTTGATGACAAACCAACTTGGGCGTCAAATCGCGTGGTCGGTCGTGTTTGCGCTTCTTTCTGCAATCCTTGGCTTTGTCCTCGCAGGGTACGGACCGCTTTGGTTCGGCGCGAGCAACGCTGTAAGCGCGGCGGGCATGATCGCGACCGTCTCCGGTGTTATCCTTGCAGCCTGTGCTCTTTGGGGGCCTGAACGGCTGCCCTTGCGTTAAGGCTTTTCAGCCTCACCATCGAGATCAGGATCATCCGGCTCCATAGCCTCAGGAGGCCCCGACGCAGTCAAATCGCTCTCCATAGGTGGCATTGGCGCGCCATGACGCAGGTCAGGGTCTTTCGCCTCATCCAAATGTTCCACAAGCGCCGTTTCCAGCTCCGCGTTCAACTCCCGGGCTCGTTCGACATACGCGACGTTCTCAGAAACCGGCGTCTTCGGATCCCATAGCGCGGCCAGCTCGCGCAAACCCTCCCGGTCCTTGCGATAAAAGAAATGCTCAATGCGCGACGCTTCAATGTCGGTGAGGCCCATATTTTCCAGAACGTAGCGCCCTGCACGCAGGGAGGAGTCGAACATTTCGCGGACAATGTCGTCCGCACCTGCCTGATAAAGCTGGTAGGTATGCACCCGATCATGTGCGCGTGCCACGATCCGCAAGTCTGGCCGCTTTGACCGTGCGTAGGCGACAAGGCGCACCGCCGCGTCCTTGTCGTCGACCGCCACCACAAGAACCCGCGCCTCATCCAATCCGGCTGCATGAAGCAGATCAGGCCGCGTCGGATCCCCGAAGAACCCTTTGATCCCAAACCGACGCATCGTATCGATGGCTTCCAGGTTGTGATCCAGAACAACCGCGCGGAACCCTGCCAGCATCAACAGCCGGTTCACCACCTGCCCAAACCGACCAATCCCTGCGATGATGATCGGCTGCTGTTCATCAATTTCATCGGCATCCCGTGCCTCGGGTCCATCCCCTTGCATACGATGCTGAAACCGGTCGTAAGCAATAAAGAACAGAGGTGTCAGGAGCATCGACAAGGCCACAACCAGTAGCAAGCGCTCGCCAAGGAACACGTCGAACACGCCCTGTTGCAGCGAGAACGAGATCAGCACAAAGCCAAACTCCCCCGCCTGTGCCAACCCAAGTGTGAAAAGCCACCTGTTCCGCCCTTTAAGTCGGAACATCCATGCCAGAAGATAAAGAATGATCCCTTTGCCCAGCATCAGCAAAAGCGTGAAGCCGATGATCTCAAACGGATCGCGGAACAGCACGGCAAAGTTGATCCCGGCGCCAACTGTGATGAAGAACAGACCCAGCAAAAGTCCTTTGAACGGCGCGATATCGCTTTCCAGTTCGTGCCGGAATTCCGAGTTCGCCAAAACCACACCCGCCAAAAACGTCCCCAGCGCAGGTGACAGCCCTACAAGGATCATCAGGAACGCAATCCCAGCGACGATCAAAAGAGCAAACGCAGTGTAAAGCTCCCGCAATCTCGCGAAATGGACGAACCGAAACAGCGGTCGCGTGGCAAAGACGCCAAAGAGCACAACAGCCAGAACGGCCCCAAGCGTCACCAGCGTTACACCCCAAGCCGGCAACTCGCTCAGGAAATCCAAAGCAATGCCGGAGCCTTGCCCGTCTCCGTGGGCGTCCTCCACAAGTGTGTCCGCAACCCGTGAGATCGAGCCATCTTCATTGAAGGCCACGCCCGAACTCACCGCCAGCAACGGCAAAAGCGCCAACATCGGGATCACGGCGATGTCCTGGCCGAGCAAAACCGAGAACGTTGCGCGTCCCCCACCAGTTTGCATCAAACCCTTTTCCGACAGCGTTTGAAGCACGATGGCTGTTGATGACAGAGCCATGACCATCCCGACGGCAATCGCCGTTTGGACGGGCAGGCCAAAGACGTACGAACAGCCAAAGGCAACAGCACCCAGGGTGACGAGAATCTGTAGCCCCCCAAGCCCCAAGAGGCGATGCCGCATGTCCCAAAGCGCGCGAGGACTAAGCTCCAAGCCGATCAGGAACAGCATCAACACGACGCCGAACTCGGCGAAATGCTGCAGATCTTCCGTGTCTGCGACAAGACCAAGGATCGGACCAATGACGATACCGGCAAGCAAGTACCCAAGCACAGATCCAAGGCCGAGCCGAACAGCCAGCGGCACCGCGATCACGGCCGCCAAAAGGTAAGTCAGTGCCTGAAAAAGAAAGCTTTCCATAAATGTCGCCGCTGCATGTGCCCCGTTTGCGAGGCCTCTCGTTATCCTTCCACAGATAGTCGCCGGGAGTGGTTAATGTCCACGCCAACAGGTGCCCAAAGTTCAAATGAAACCGCGATTGCCACTTTTCACGGCAGAAGCCGCACCCATGCGCTCGGCATCGTGCTTGCCCCTTTTGTCGAAGCGCGGTATTTGCCCGTGCATGACACGCGTTTTTGACATGGATGATCGCGCACGCCTCCGGGAACGCTTTTTTGGCGAGACCATGAGCGTGCTGGCGCACCTCGGCTAAAAATAACCGCCGAACAGTTCGCTAATTGCGGACAAACGCTCCATGCCTTTCAGGGATAATGACCGATGACCAAAGCCCGTACACTCTATGACAAGATCTGGGACGACCATGTTGCCCATGAAGCCGAAGACGGCACCTGCCGCCTTTATATCGACCGCCATCTCGTGCACGAAGTAACCAGCCCGCAAGCCTTTGAAGGTCTGCGCATCGCGGGACGCTCTGTGCGCGCTCCCGACAAAACCATTGCTGTACCGGATCACAACGTGCCGACGACAGCAGGGCGCAACAACCCCGACCAAATGCCGGAAG
>CAZMRS010000134.1:0-6626 GCA_964568435.1 uncultured Boseongicola sp.
GCTCATCTCTCCGAACCTTGGTGTTCTGCGGAACTATAACAATCAAAAGGCCAAGAAATTGCTTGGACTGCGTTTCAGACCGGCCAAAGAGGCAGTCCTTGCCAGCGCAGAGTCCGTTGCGCGGCTCGGATTGATCTAAGTGAACGAAGTGGTGCACCAGACTTCAAGCTGACTGGCAGCGAGATCAGTTGAATGACAGCGTGGTCCGCGAAACAGTCACCTCATTATAACACTCGATCTTTGCTCTCAAAGTCACGTGGTGCCGCGACCCTTGGACGCCGACGGTCGTAGGAGACATTTGACGAAAGCGGTTAGGTAAGCCCTGGGCTTTGTTATCTCCGACAACCGTTGATGTAGAAGCATTTGGTCTCTTGTCCCCGCTGCCATTAGCTTCACCAGACCATTCGAGTAACAACCGATTTCCCGAGCAAGGACGCCTCCCATGGCGAGTCCCAAGAGAATTGAACTGCTTCCCTCCGCTGATCTAGGGGCTGCTATAAACTTCTAATTTATATAGCGATATTGATATGTATCAATGTGCTGCAAAGCTCTGCTGGGTAAGACTCTTCCACGCCCATCATAAAAGGATGAGATTATGGTAGAAGCAAACCAATCCAGTGGTCGTTGGCCGCAGTTTTATGAACCGTTTCGCAGTTTTGGGTCCAAGCTTTCTGAATGGTTTTCGCCCGCTTCAGAAGCATCCTCAGATGAAAACGCGTTTCGAATATCTGTCGAGCTGCCCGGTGTAAGTGAAGAAGATATTAGCCTTAGCGCAACTGACGATACTCTGTCGATTACAGGGCAGAAGTCAGAGTCCCGCGAAGAAAAGGGCGACACTTGGTACTTCTCCGAACGGCAGTTTGGGTCCTTTAGGCGGACCTTTCGGTTACCTCCCGACGCCGAGGGCGAGAAGTCTGAAGCACATATGAAAAACGGTGTGCTGGAAGTCACGATACCCCGAAAGAAAGCCGCGGATCGGCAAGGAAAGAAGATCACGATCAACCAGCGTTGAGGCTGGTCGTGGCTCTTGCCCATTGATCGTCTCTTTGTAGGGGGCCGTCACCCAATGCTGACCGCCCAGCTGGGGCGATCGTTGAATCTCCGAGAGGAAATAGGATGTATACGAATATCATTGTTGCGGTTTCACTGGACCACTCACCCGATGGGAACAAGGCATTTGAGATCGCTCAACTTCTCGCAAACGAGGGGGCCAAGATCACCGCTTTGCATGTCATCGAGGAAATACCGTCTTACGTTGCCAACCAGATTCCAGAGGAGGTCTTGGCGAACCGAAAAACTGAAGCTCAGGCCGAGCTGAAGGCCGAAATTGGCGATCTTCCCGGCGTAGAAACGGTGGTGGTACACGGGCATGCAGGCCGGACCATTGTGGACTGGGCTGACCAAACGGGAGCTGATTGCGTCATCGTATCCTCGCATAGACCCGGGTTGCAGGACTACTTGTTGGGATCGACCGCCAATCGTGTCGTGCGCCACGCAAAGTGTGCTGTACACGTCATTCGTTGATCCGCTGGCAGTGCGGCGGTGAGCGTTTTGGTACAGACTTCGTCAGCCAGAGATGCTTTCTGCGCTCCATTAGTGTGCCCTCATGCTTGGAGGGACGATGCAGGTGTCTAAGCCAGGTCCGACAAAACAAGGAGTCGACATTGCCCTGGCCCGTCGAAACACACCGAAAAGTGGAGTTAGACTTCGGCGGGCTCTGACAGCACCAATGGTGGTTCTTTACGGACTCGGAGTGACAATAGGTGCCGGGATTTATGTTCTCGTCGGGGCAACGGCGGCAGAAGCCGGTGCTTTCGCGCCAATTGCCTTTCTTGTGGCGGCGGCGGTAGTTGCCTTCACAGCGCTCTCCTATTCTGAACTCTCGACAAGATACCCCGTGAGTGCCGGAGAAGCCGCCTATGTTGAAGCTGGTCTCAACAGCGGCCTACTTGCTGCCAGCGTCGGGTTGCTCGTAGCAGCTTCTGGAATTGTGTCGGCTGCGGCTGTTGCCATCGGTGCGGCGTCGTACCTTAGCGAGCTCTGGGCCGTTCCCGAGGCGTTTCTTACAGCTTCTATTGTCGGAGCGATGACACTTGTCGCGCTTTGGGGCATCACACAGTCTGTCGCCGTGGCGGGGGCGATCACGCTTGTTGAGATTTCGGGGCTCTTGCTCGTGATTTACTGGGGGTTTGGTGTTGCCGAACCAAACGGTGTTCCAATTGCCGCAACCTTCGCAGCCTCCGAGACCGGACATTGGATCGGTATCGGCTCAGCATCAGTGCTCGCCTTTTTTGCGTTTGTTGGTTTTGAGGACATCGCGAACGTCGCGGAAGAGGTCAAAGACCCTACCCGAACCATGCCAAAGGCAATTATCTGGACCTTGTTGCTTGCGACCATACTGTACGTCGCTACCACAGTCGCAGTTCTTGTCGCGGTTCCGATTTCTTCGCTTGCTTCTTCTTCCTCACCCTTGACGCTGGTCTTTGACGGGGCCGAACAGAATGTCAGAAACACATTCGCCCTGATCGCCGTTGTCGCGACTATCAACGGCGTCCTTATTCAGATGATCATGGCGTCAAGGGTGGTCTATGGGCTTGCGGATCGCAATCATTTGCCGTCTGTTCTTGCAAAGGTTTGGCCATCCACACAGACACCAGCCGTAGCGACCTTGGCGGTTGCTTTCCTTATTTTGCTATTGAGCCAAACGGTACCAATCGAGGCCCTTGCGGAGCGGACCTCGCAGATTGTCCTGACCATCTTCGCCGTGGTCAATTTGTCCTTGATCCGCCTCAAGGTGTCGGGGGGAAAGAGCGTAAACGCCTTTAGCGTGCCTTTTGCCGTGCCGATTTTTGGCATGATTACAAGCGTGGCACTCCTTTTGATTTCGGTGTTTTGAGAGGCTCTACGCCTAGTGGCCGCTGAGGAGACTTCCCACGACATAGGCCAGGGCTGCCGCTGTACCTCCGATTAACGTGGTCTCAGCCGCGGAGCGCCACCAAGCTTCCACGGACCAGATACTTTTCAATGCGCCAATTACAAAAAAGGTTGCCATCGTTGTGATGACCGAGAACAGGAAGGCGTCTTCAAGACCGAAGAGAAATGGAAGAAGCGGCACCATGCCCGCGATCAAAAACGCGAAGAACGTTGTCATTGCTGCGCGTATAGGATGAGGTTCGACACCCCCCAAACCGTATTCACCTTCCAACATGAGCGCGATCCAGGCCTCCTTGTTCGAGGCAATCATCTCTGTTGCTTGTTCCAAGACGTGACCGTGCAATCCCATGCGACCAAGGATTTCGCGCAACTCAAGTTTTTCTTCTTCCGGATACTTCTTGATGTGACGTTCTTCGATTTCCCTTATGCGACGCGCATTGTCCTGATCTGCCTTGGAGCCGGAATAGTTCGCAGCGGCCATTGAGTAGCCGTCAGCGAGAACATTTGCCAAGCCAAGAACGACAACGACGATCGGCGAAAAACCGGCACCTGCGACGCCGGCTACAATCGCAAACGTCGTGACCGTTCCGTCGATCGCGCCATAGATAGCATCTCTCAGGACGCCCTTGCCTGGTGGGTTACCGACGCGAGCCGCTATTTCGGCTCTTGAGTGTCCATGATCCGATCGCTGCATCGAACCCTCCGCTATCAAGGATGTTGGCTGAAGTGTCCACGCGACGATATGGGCTGCCACCATGTCGCAAGACTATTCGCCTGGGTGTCATGGTCGCTTTGCACAAGCCGCACAGAAAGGGGTAGCTGGCAAAGCATCAAGCCTCGCTAAAGAGATCAGCTCTCCACATTCAACGCAAAGACCGTAAGTACCGGCTTGGATACGGCTGATCGCAGCGTCGATTTGACGAAGTTCAGACATATCTTGGGTCCCGAGAGCCTCCAGCACCTCGTCCCCTTGTCGTTCGCTGGCCCGATCTGCCCAGTCTTTGGACGGTTCGTCGTCGAGCCGGTCTTCTATTTCCAACACTTCCCGGCGGAGTTCAGCTCTTCTAATTTTGAGCTTGGTGATTGCATCTGCTTTCATTCTTATGGCCTCCATGCATTTATCTTGCATCGCTTAGCTTCACTTTTTCGGAAGAGATGCCTCTGCGCCTTGACCTAAGACAATCGACGAAGAACCGCCTGAATGCTCACCGACGACGAATTCACACGCCTGGATCGAACAAATCGACCGAAGTTTGCGTTCCATCCAAAACGCATGCGCTTCCCACACAATCTAATGTAAAGATGGCTGTTATCTGGGCAGCATGAAGAACTCTTCACGCGTGATTTTTCCATATTCAACAGTGTACTTAGCGATTTCACGCAGTGTCATTACGCGACCCGTTTCTTTCTGCACGACTTCTGCCTCAAAGCGCACCGCGAACTGATTTGGCGGATGAACGTAGGGGCCGTCCGCCTCGAGGCGGCGGATTTCATGCGTCGAGACCCAATCGATCCGCTTTGCTTTGATGGCGTCCCTTCGCTTTGCAATTCTCACATCGCGACCGGGAGGCGTAACAGCCTCGATAGACTCCGCATCCTCTGCGTAGATTTCATCGACGTGTGCAATGCCGCGGCGATCATGCATGGCTTGGACAAACTGGCGGCCAATAGATATGAGCTCTTCCATCTTCGATCTCCCTTTACCTGACATCATTCTTGCATGTCGCGCAGGTTCGCGAATTGATGAAAATCAAAGCCTCTAACTTACGTGACCGTCCATTTTCCTACTTTGTAAGTCGCCGCTCACTGTCGTTGTCAGAAAATACCAATCCTTTGAGATGTGTTTCGTGGTCGGGACGGTGTTTGGCGCTTCTCGGCAGAATTAGCGTTCAGTGTCTATTTTTTGGTGTTTGCCTGAGCTAATGAGCTTCCTGCAGGTTGTCGCGGGGACGGACTTGTTTCTTGAATAAAGAAAAAACTGGTTTTGCACTTAGATTCACGGAGATCTTTTTAGCGCGGCGCGAGCTTCGCTCTTCGAATTTCGGCGATTGGCCGAAACATTTTGTTTGCTTTACCTTATTCAGAGCGCAGTGAACTTGCGCGAGAATGTATTCCGTTCAATCCTGCGTCGTCGATGAATGTCGTAAACCTAGCTCACTTACCGCCTAACATATTGGCCTTGGTATTTGCCGTTGTGCTTATCGCCGGGTTTGTGCGCGGCTATCTTGGCTTTGGATTCTCTTCAATTCTTCTATTGGGTCTTCTACCAGTTATACCTGCGACACAGCTCGTTCCCTTCTCCGTCGCGCTCGAAATACTCGCATCAAGCAGCCAGGCGCCCAGAATTCTACCTGACGTGAACCGTCGTCATCTGGGGGTTCTTCTCGTAGCAAGCGTTGTCGGGGTTCCGGGTGGGGTCTATTTGCTTTCAGTTGTTCCCGAGGATTGGCTGCGACTAGGCGTCTACGGAGTGATCTTCCTTTTGACTTCCGCGGTGCTCGTTTTGAAACCTCGGGTACTCGGCCTGACCACGCCAAGCCTGCTCATCGCGGGTCTGGTCGCTGGCGGAGTCAACGGCGCCACCGCTCTGAGCGGGTTGGTTTTGGCATTGTTTTTTGCGTCTTCATCAGTCCCATCGCACAGCATGCGAGCAACCATAATTGCGTACCTATTCTTCACCGATGTGATAACCGCCGGATTTCTTTTGGGTGCGGATCACCTCGATATCACCACGGTATTCCGGGTGGTATTTGCGGCACCATTCTTGCTTTTTGGGGTTTGGCTGGGCACGCGTCAGTTTCTGAAAACTCCTTCGGAAGTCTTTAAGACTGCTGTCAGATGGCTCCTGCTCGGATTTTGTGTTTTGGGGATCGTCCAACTTCTCTGAAGTGATTGGTGAGGAGCTTGAATTGATTTCGATCATGTTTTTGGACGATGCCACCTTCTAGTCTTGGCCATGGTCAATGCAAAGCAAGACGCTCTCAAACTTGCCTTCAGTATTGAGAATATCACCAAGACGTATGGTGAAGGTCGATCCGCAGTGCATGCGCTTCGGGGAGCAACTCTCGAGATAGGCGAAGGCGAGATCGTCGTACTTCTTGGACCTTCTGGCAGTGGAAAATCGACGCTTCTCAACATCCTCGGCGGCCTGGACCGAGCAACCTCGGGTAAAGTCTGGTTTAGATCGCAAATCCTGACCGAAATGGATGATAAAGCGCTAACCCTTTACCGGCGCCGGCACGTTGGCTTTGTTTTCCAGTTTTACAATCTGATGCCCAGTCTTACGGCGCGGGAAAACGTCGAACTGGTCACAGAAATCGCCGGAGATCCGATCGGACCAGAAGAGGCGCTGGAGCTTGTCGGCCTAAAGGAACGGATAGACCACTTTCCGTCGCAGCTTTCCGGCGGAGAGCAGCAACGTGTAGCAATCGCCCGCGCCGTTGCGAAACAGCCGGATGTCCTATTCTGCGACGAGCCGACTGGCGCGCTTGATAGCAAGACCGGGCGCGCGGTCCTTAGGGTTCTTCAAGACGTCAACGAACAGCTTGGCACCACCGTACTCATCATCACCCACGCGGCAGCGACAGCTGCCATGGCCGACCGTGTCATTCACTTTGCGGATGGAAAGATCAGAAGCGTCGAGCTTAACGACAAACGCGTTCCAGCAGAGGAGATTCATTGGTGAGCCCTCT
>CAZMRS010000135.1:0-6601 GCA_964568435.1 uncultured Boseongicola sp.
AGGCCGATCTGATCCGCCGCCGACTGATGACAGTTTCGATGCGCCTGTATGCGACGCCGGAGTACTTGGAAAGAAATGGTCGTCCGGAAACGATGGACGACTTAAAAAAGCATCGATTGATTTATCTGAACACCAAGGCGACGCAGGTCAGCGCCGGTGCCACACTGGTGCAAGAGCTGCTCACGCACGACATTTCATCCCGGCTGACGGTGAACAATTACTTTGGGGTACTTCAAGCTATGCGCTCCCATCTCGGGATAGGGATTTTGCCCGACTATGTGGTCGAGGACTTTAAGGATATCGAACGCATACTGCCGGATGTCGAAAGCAACGAGATCCCCGTCTTTCTGGCGTACCCCGAAGAACTGCGTCAGTCGCGCAGAATCGCGGCATTTCGCGACTTTGTCACCGAGGAGATCATCGCTCAACGCAAACGGATGCGTGCAGAAAGCGCTTAAATCATAGGCACTTGCGAGCTATGCGACTAATGCATAGCCGGTTTGCCTACCAAATGGTCAGATTTTTCTTGAATGGGTGGGGTCTCACGCATACATGACCCTCGAACGCGGTGGCTAGGCCACCTAGTTTACCTCCCTGTTGGACTGGCCGGGCTTTTGCCCGGCCTCTTTTTTTGTCTCCTGACATATTTGGCTTTGTGACGGTTTCTCCGACGTGATAGGCGGCGAGAAATGGTCGAAATATTTCTCAAAACACTTCCGTTTTTCGCGATCATCGCGCTCGGCTACCTCAGCGGGCGCACGAAGTTTTTCTCGGAAGAAGCGACTGCGTATCTGACGAAATTCGTCTTCTATTTTGCCCTGTCGGCGATGCTGTTCGGCTTTACGGCGAATCTTCAGCTTGCGGATATCGTCGATTGGACGTTTGTCACCGCGTATCTCGCCGCCTCTCTGACCGTATATATTCTTGTCACCATCATCGCCTTTCTCAGGGGCCGACCGGCTGTAGAAGCGGCGTTTGAGGCGCAATGCGGCGTCATCGGAAACGTCGGGTTTCTTGGCGTGCCTATGCTGACCTTGCTCTTGGGGGCGGAGGCCATTGGACCGGTAATTCTGGTTCTTGCGGTGGACCTCATCTTTTTCGGAAGCCTGATCGTTGTTCTTGTGACCGCCACGCGTGACGGGAAGATGTCGCTTGGCATCTTCAAGACGGTGGCTCTAGGTTTATTAAAAAACCCGATGATCGTTTCGATCAGCCTCGGCCTCTTCTGGTCGGCATTTTCGCTTCCGATCCCCGTGCCAGCGGCCGAGTTCATTACATTATTGGGTGCAGCAGCGACACCGGGTGCGCTTTTTGCCATCGGTGCGAGCCTTGCTGGGAAATCGGCAGAACGACTTTCGGTTGCCGGATGGCTCTCTTTTTCAAAACTTGTTCTGCACCCGGGCGCAGTGGCCATCGCCGCCCTCATCATCTGGCCGGTTGAGCCTTATGCCGCTGGCGTCATGATCGCTTCGGCCGCTCTTCCAGTTGCTGGCAACGTCTATATTCTTGCGCAGCACTATATGGTTGCCCCGCAGAGGGTTTCGGCGGCCATATTAATCTCGACGGCTGCGTCGATTGTCACAGTCTCTGCTGTTATTGCCTGGATCGGCGGCAGCTAACTTGGGAGATACCGCATGAAAACAGTGTCAGAGAACCGCTCATTTGGAGGCACCCAAGGCGTTTACACGCACAGCTCGTCTGCCACCGGGGGCGACATGACCTTTGGTCTTTTCTTGCCGGAAGAGGCGCAGGATGGACCGGTGCCGGTCATTTGGTATCTTTCGGGACTGACCTGCACGCATGAGAACGCGATGGTGAAAGCCGGTGCGCAGGCTTGGGCCGCAGAGCAAGGTGTGGCGCTGGTGTTTCCGGACACGTCGCCACGTGGCGAAGGTGTCGCTGACCATGACGATTACGATTTGGGTCAGGGTGCCGGGTTCTACGTTGACGCGACCGAGGGCCCGTGGGCCCCTCACTTCAAGATGGAAAGCTATGTTCTGACCGACCTTCCCGCCCTACTCTTTTCCGAGTTCGCTGTGGACGAAAGCCGGCAAGCCATCACGGGACATTCCATGGGCGGTCATGGTGCGCTGACCTTTGCCGCCAAATCTCCCGGCCGGTTCCGGTCAGTATCAGCCTTTGCTCCGATTTGCCATCCGACAGGAAGCGATTGGGGAAAAAAGCAGTTCGAAGCTTATCTGGGTTCTGTTGAGGCCGGCGCTGCCCATGATGCAACACGGCTGGCTGAGTCGGGTGCGCTCGATGATCTTCCGATCCTGATCGACACGGGCACCGACGATCAGTTTGGCGACCTTCTCAAAACCGAAGCTTTCGCAGAATGTGCTGTACGACGGAGGATGGAAGCAACCGTCCGCATGCAAAAAGGGTACGATCACTCTTACTTCTTTGTGTCGACCTTCGTGGAAGATCACGTCGCCTTCCACGCCGAGCACCTATGGCGGTGATTTACGTCGACGCTGACGCCTGCCCGGTGAAGGCAGAGGTCGAAACCGTTGCAACCCGGCGAAAATTACCCGTGAAGATGGTGGCCAACGGCGGTTTGCGCCCGTCCCAGAATCCATTAATCGAGATGGTTTACGTCCCGGATGGCCCCGATGAAGCGGACAAGTGGATCGCCGATCATGCGGGCACCGGCGACGTTGTCATCACCAATGACATTCCGTTGGCCGCAAGGGCGGTTGAAAACGGTGCGGTGGTGCTGAAGCCTAATGGCGAAGCACTGACCGAGCGCAACATTGGCAACGTCCTTGCCATGCGCGATCTCGCCGCCGACCTGCGCGCTGCAGATCCCTTCCGTCAAGGTGGCGGCAAAGGCTTTACAAAAGCGGATCGGTCGCGTTTTCTCGACGCGTTGGAGCGGGTTCTAAGATAGGCTTGGCCCTGCCCGACGGACTCAGGTGCCACATGTCTTTGTCAGAAGCAGAACGGACGTCATTCACGGGCGCCTATTGGGCGCTCGCCGCTGTTTTCATGTTTACGCTGAACGACGTCACGGTGAAGTTTCTCGCCGGAGACTACCCGCTCTATCAGGTGATGTTTGTGCGATCGCTGATCGGCGTTCTGTTCGTTATGGCGGTTCTGGCGCCGTTCACGGGTGGATTGGCGTCGCTCAAAACCCGTCGCCTGGGCATTCACATGGTGCGTGGACTTTGCGTGGTTTTTGCTAACCTCTTCTTCTTCCTGTCACTCGCCGCTTTGCCATTGGCCGATGCGGTCGCGATCTTCTTCATAAGCCCCCTGGTCATCACGGTGTTCTCAGTGATTTTCCTGCGCGAGTATGTCGGACCGCGCCGTTGGATCGCGATCTTCCTTGGGCTTGTTGGCGTAATCATCGTGGTTCGCCCCGGGACGACCGCATTCCAGATCGCCTCACTCCTGCCGATGGTGGCGGCCCTTGGCTACGCAATGCTCCACATCCTGACACGCCGTATCGGCGGGACTGAGAATGCTACGTCTTTGGTGTTCTATGTGCAAACGACATTCCTGACGGTCTGCACCGTCGCCGGGCTTGGTTTGGGTCATGGAGCCTTTGATGTTTTCGAGCACCCATCGGCACAGTTTCTGCTGCGCGCCTGGGTTTGGCCCGCATTTCCGGACCTTATGATGATGGTTTTTTCCGGTGTAGTGACATCCGCGGGCGGGTACATGATCTCGCAGGCATATCGCTTGTCCGAGGCGGCGCTCGTTGCGCCGTTTGAGTATATCGCCCTACCCCTTTCAGTGACCTTTGGCATTCTTTTGTTTGCGGAAGTGCCTGATGCGATGGCTCTTGGTGGCATTGCTTTGATTATCATATCTGGGCTGGTTCTCGTCTGGCGAGAGGCCGTGGCGCGGCGCAAGGCGACTCTTCAGGCTCCGAATAGACTGACATGAGTTGGAGCATTGTCCTCATATTTGGGGCGTTGGCTTGCGCACCTTTCATTGCGGAAGCGCTGCGGCGGCCTGTAACGCGACGCATGCAGGATGACGCGCCCGGGCTTATCGCGGATCTACCGTCCGGGCGAACACATTATCGGTGGACCGGTCCCAAAACAGGCCCGTTGATTGTTTGCATCCATGGCCTGAGTTCGCCCCACTACATCTTTGCCGCCACCGCACGCGCACTCGCCGCATTGGGGTTTCGCGTTCTGGTCTACGACCTGTACGGACGCGGGTATTCGGACGCGCCGCGAAGCAGGCAGGACACAGATTTCTTCCTGAAACAACTCAGGGAGCTTCTGGACCATATCGGCCACGAAGGTCCCCTATCGGTTCTTGGCTACTCCATGGGCGGCAGTCTTGCGACAGCGTTCGCTGCGGAAGAAGGGCAACGGATCAGGTCGTTGGTTCTTTTGGCCCCCGCCGGATTGAAGCCGGTCTATCAAGATGGTCGATCCAGGCTCTGGACGCTTCCAGTTTTGGGCGATTGGTTGATGCCAGTACTTGGCGCGCGCGCCTTGATCAAAGAGTTGGAGAGCGACCGCGCACAGGCGACTGTGATCCCTGACTTGTACGAAAAGCTGGCGCGTGAAACGAACCGACGCGGATATATGCCCGCGCTTTTGTCATCGCGTCGCTATGTGCTTTCTAAGGTGTTCGACGAAGATCACCGCACCATCGCCGACTATGGCACGCCTGTGCTCGCCATCTGGGGGCGCGACGATGATGTTATTCCGCTGGCAGCCCTGGGACGCCTGGCACAGCTGAATCCAGACGCCCAACATGTCGAATTAGCAGGTGCAACGCACGTCTTTCCGCAAACGCACCCGAGCAAGGTGGCTGAAGCGTTGACTGTGTTTTTGGGGAAGCAACCCAAGCGCGCCCGCAAGATCAGCTTGCAAGCAAACGCAAGCCCTGAGTGACGTCGCTTCGCACAGCCAAACGTAGACTCGGCTCGTCGCCAGCCCTTAACGCGGCTAGGATCAAACGGTGGTTTTTGGGAACCTCAGTCCGCCTCAGACGCCCGTAAAGTGCGCGCATCGTTGGCCCAAGTTGCAGCCATACTGTTTCCGCCATCGCCAGCATCGCGGGCGCTTGAGCGCGAAGATAGAGTGTCCGGTGGAACTCGAGGTTCGTGCGAATGTAGGCGACAGCGTCGCCTTTCACGATGGCCTCTGAGATTGAGTTGTTTATCAGCGACAAACGTTCGATCAGCGCCATATGAGCGCGCGGGAGCGCCCGACTTGCAAGCTCGGTCTCGATCAATGCGCGCAGCGCGGCCAGTTCCTCGATACGGTCATTGGACAACTCGGGTGTGGTCACGCGGCCCGAGGCAGAAAGTGTCAGCGCGCCCTCCGCCACAAGCCGGCGGACGGCCTCGCGAGCGGGCGTCATGGAGACTTCAAATTCTTTGCCAATCCCGCGCAGCGTTAAGGCCATGCCCGGGTCCAGTTCTCCATGCATGATGCGCGTACGCAGAACGCGATACACGCGGTCATGTGCGGCTGGGTTTGGATCGGCGGCGCGTGTCAGCATGATCGTAGTGTGATCACAAAAAGCACTGTGAGGTCAATCAAAGCGATAGCGATGTAGTCCCGGGCCGTCTCGCCTGAGCCAGAACTTATGCGTTTTGTAGGTTGGGCAAAGTTCTTCAACCACTGACCAAAAGGCAGAGCTGTGGTTCATTTCGACCAGGTGAGCGACTTCATGGGCGATGACGTAGTCAAAGACCTCGGGCGGGGCGAGGATCAGCCGCCATGACAGCATCAGGTTGCCATCCGTTGTGCACGACCCCCAGCGAGAACGCGTGTCGCGGAAGGTGACCCGCCCAACGTCGCGACCGACCTCACCCGCATAATGGTCGACGCGCGGCATGGCCCGGTCGCGGGCCAGATGCTTGAGGCGTGCAGCCAATGCTTTTGGCGACGACATCTCGATATGATCCGGGAACATCACGGTCCGACGACCGGAGGATGCGTGAATTGCCAGCATCTTTCCTTCAACAGGGAGTTCCACCCCGGGCTTTACGAGAACTTCGTCCGCAACCTTGCTTTGCGCCTTGTCGATCCAGTCAGCGTGCGACGCGAGAAAGTCCCGAGCCGCACGATCACCGGTATTATGTGGCACCGTGAGTGTAACGCGGCCATCCAGTTGAGACACCCGTAGCGTCATGCGGCGCGCCCGGCGCGAGCGCCGCACGGTAACGTCACGATAAAGGTTGTCCAAAGCGCGGTGGGAGCCCATATGCCTGCTCTGAATGCTGTGTTTTGCCTCTTAAAGACTTTAGCTGTCCGTTAAGGCGACAAACAAGGTCAAAACCCGCTGAAAAGGCTTTGACAGAGCCGAACACATGTGGCACTTGGCGCGGCATTCCACATGGATATTGACTGAAAAAGGACGACCCATGCCGAAGGAAGAATGGGGCACGAAACGCCTTTGCCCGACCACAGGACGTCGGTTCTACGATCTGAACGCCTCTCCGGTGGTCAGCCCGTACACAGGTGAAGTTGTGAACATCGAAACCGGAAAAGCCAGCCGGACGATGGTGGCCGACAAGGCTGACGCGAGCGCGAAACCTGAAGCCGAAGTTGAAGACGATGACGTGATCCTCGATGATGACGACGACACAGATACAGACGTCGATCTGGGGGAGGACGTTCTC
>CAZMRS010000136.1:0-6578 GCA_964568435.1 uncultured Boseongicola sp.
GGGTTCCTATGATTGAAAGATCACGCACTCCAGTCAGCGATAGCTGAAGTGTCCGAGGGATTGGCGTTGCCGTGAGCGTGAGAACGTGCACATCCGAACGCATCTGCTTCAGTCGCTCTTTGTGGGAAACACCAAAGTGTTGCTCTTCATCGATTATGAGCAGTCCAAGATTTTGAAAGCGCACACTCTTTGCCAGAACCGCGTGGGTACCGATTACAATATCTACAGTACCTCGAGCCAAACCTTCGCGGGTTTCATTGGCCCGCTTTGAAGAAACGAAACGTGAGAGCTGTCGTACCTCGATCGGAAAGCCTCGAAACCTTTCCTTGAACCCTTTTGCGTGTTGCCGAGCCAGCAGTGTTGTCGGCGCAATAACAGCAACTTGCACACCAGACATCGCGGCGGCAAAGGCTGCGCGCATAGCAACTTCTGTCTTCCCGAATCCGACATCTCCACAAACCAAACGATCCATCGGGTTGCCGGCGCTAAGGTCGTCCAAAGTATCGGAAATCGCTTTTAGCTGATCATCTGTTTCCTGATACGGGAAGCGGGCAGAAAAGGCATCCCAAGCGCCGTCTGGTGGCACCAAAGCGGGAGCCTTTCTAAGCAATCTCTCTGCAGCCACCCTGATCAGACGATCCGCAACTTCGCGAACGCGTTCCTTCAGTTTGGCTTTCTTCGCCTGCCACGCCCCGCCACCAAGTTTATCGAGAAAACCTTCCTCATGTCCGTAGCGGCTAAGAAGCTCAATGTTTTCAACCGGCAGATACAATCTGTCTCCGCCGGCATATTCAAGGTGAATACATTCATGGGGGGCGCCAAGCGCCGTCACCACTTCCAGGCCCTCGTAGCGACCGACGCCATGATCGACGTGCACGATCAAGTCGCCGGGGCTCAAGGTTTGGTGCTCAGTCAGGAAATTCTCGGCGCGCCGCTTTCGCTTAGGCGAACGAACGAGGCGATCTCCTAAAACATCCTGCTCCGAAATTACCGTTAAGCCGTCAGACGTCTCAAATCCGTGATCCAGCGCCCAGACAGCGAGAAAAACGCCACCTTTTTCATCCGGCACATCGCGCCAATTCGTGATGAAAGTGCTGCCGGTGATGTCTTGGTCATCCAAGAGGTTCTGAAGCCGCTCTCTTGCCCCCTCGGAGTAGGAAGCAATGACAACCTGACCGACGCGCCTGCGCTCGTTCACATGAGCCGCAAGTGCTCCAAAAAGACTGACCGACTCCTGCTGTCGCTCCGGCGCAAAGTCTCGACCAATGCGCGCTTCTGCGTCCAAAACGCCAGGACCCGTCGGTTGAGGTAACGCGACAAGCTGAACAGTGCGTGCGTCCAACGTAGCTTCCTGCCACGCCTGATCATCAAGATAAAGGCTACAGGGGGCTGCAGGCTTATAGACGCTATCGAGCCGCCCCTTTTCTGTCATCGCTTCGCGCCGAGAGTCATATTGATCTTCAATGCCCTCCCACCTCGACAAACGAGCAGCGGTGGATTGATCGTCGAAAACAAATGAGGCCCCCGGAAGGTAATCAAAGAGCGTCTCGAGCCGGCCATGAAAAAAAGGCAGCCAATGCTCCATGCCGGCATGCTTGCGCCCTGCGCTCACAGCTTCGTAAAGCGGATCATCCGTTCCAGCCGCGCCAAATTCGAGGCGATAATTCTGGCGAAATCGTGTTATTGACGCCTCATCCAGAACCACTTCGCTCACAGGTGCCAATTCAACGACATCCAGCTTCTCGGATGTGCGCTGGGTCACCGGATCAAAACGCCGAGCCCCATCAAGAACGTCACCGAAAAAATCAAGACGGACCGGACCGGTGTCTCCGGGTGGGAAGATATCAATGATACCGCCGCGAATGGCGTAATCACCGGGCTCTGTCACTGTAGGGGCTTGAACAAATCCCATCCGAACGAGAAACGCGCGCAGTGCCGCCTCATCGACGCGTTGACCGACTGTCGCCGTGAAAGCAGCCTCCTTAAGCAGAGACCTTGCCGGAACACGCTGAGTGATCGCATTCAGCGTGGTCAGTAGCACAAACCGGGACGGCATGCCATGAACCAGGCCAGCCAAAGTTGCCATTCGCGTCGCGGAGATTTCGGCATTCGGCGAGATCCGGTCGTAGGGAAGACAATCCCATCCGGGGAACGAAACGACAGGCATACCAGGATCAAAGAACGCAATTGCATCGCGCATGGCAGACAGTCGTTTGTCGTCACGCGCAACATGGCAAACGATACCGCCCTCATTGGCAGCAAGCTCGCGCAATAAATAGAGCGCGTCAAAGCCCTCCGGCGCACCGCTTACGGTTATTTGAGAAGTCGAAGCCATGGCCGTGGGAGGTACTTCCTCAGTTGCCGCTGTCAACCGCTGAAACTCAGTAAGCGACCGTTCCGACATAAAGGTTTTGGTACATTCCGAACATTGCTGTCACAAAGATCGCCACAACACCGATCATTTGGGTCGAAAATCGGTGGCGCATGAGATGTTGCACGAGATCCATCCCTTGAATGTCGTCACGGGCAATTTTGCGGGACGTCCGATACGATAACACACCAAGAATCGCCAGAGGTCCGATAAGCAAAAGCACCGCTTGGGCAAATTCAACATCGTAGATTACTGCCATCAAGATCAACGCAGTACCCGCTGCCGATCCAAACAGCATCAACCACGTTCCAGAAACCTCGGCAATATAGATGATCCGATTGACGTTTATTCGGACAAGGCTCTGAAGGTCCGACATGGCTTCGCCTTCGCCATGACGTCGCGCGCGCAGAATCATATCAAAAGGTACGCCAAGCACCCAGTGACTGACTGAAGACCAAAGCACCGCCAAGGCGATCCAGTACCAAAGATTGGAGAAGGATCGCATATCGATCACTTCAAAAACGGTTTCGTACCAGTTCACTCTTCGCCTCAATCCCGACTTTGTCGGGACACTAGGTAAACCCAAGAGGCTTGACCAGAGCACAACGGCTCGCTACCGCAAAAGGGACAGAAACCGTGCACGAAAGACCGCAATCATGGCCATTGCACCCTACCCTGCAACCAGATTTCGGCGCACGAAAGTCTCAGACGCGCGCCGCCGTTTAGTCCGCGAAACAAACCTCACGGTTGATGATCTCATTTTGCCCGTGTTTGTGCGGGACGGTGAAAACGAAGAAACACCCGTGCCGTCTATGCCTGGCGTATCCAGACTCACGGTAGATCGCCTTGTCACACTGGCGGAAAGTGCGGCCAAGCTAGGCATCCCCGCCATATGTATTTTCCCTTACATCGAGACTGAGTTCAAAACCGAAGGCTGTGAAGAAGCATGGGCGCCGAACAACCTATCCAACCGGGCAACCAGAGCCATCAAAGAGGCGGTGCCCGAAATCGCAATCATGACCGACGTCGCGCTCGATCCGTACAACATCAATGGACACGACGGCATCGTTGAGGATGGCGTGATCCTGAATGATGAAAGCGTCGAGGCTCTCACCAAAATGGCCTTGGCGCAGGCTGAGGCTGGAGCAGATATACTTGGCCCGTCAGACATGATGGATGGACGCGTTGGCACAATGCGATCAGCGCTGGAACACTCAGGACACAAGAATACATCTATCCTCAGCTATTCTGCAAAATACGCTTCGGCCTTCTATGGCCCGTTCAGAGATGCCGTCGGGGCGTCCGGATTGCTGGTTGGCGACAAGAAAACCTACCAGATGGATCCGGCCAATTCAGGCGAGGCACTGCGACTTGTTGAACGTGACCTGATGGAAGGTGCCGACATGGTTATGGTGAAACCGGGCATGCCGTATCTCGACATATGCAGACAGGTTAAGGATGCCTTTGGTGCACCAACATTCGCGTACCAGGTTTCCGGTGAGTACGCGATGATCAAAGCAGCCAGTCAAAATGGGTGGTTGGACGAGGATCGCACCGTGATGGAAAGCCTGCTCGCCTTCAAACGAGCTGGCTGCGACGGGATCCTCACCTACTTTGCGCTTGATATCGCCAAGCGTCTTAAATCTGCCTAGGCGCGCGAAATATTGCGGTCGAAGCATTGCGAACCACTATAGAGCGTGACAGTCCCTACGAGCTGACGTATAGTCTCCACAGAACGACCGGATAAGGTCGTCGTACGAGGCAACTTAGAGCATGAGAGGGTCTACCCTATGAAATCCATTTCTCGCCGCGCTGTTCTTGGCGCCGCCGCGGCGTCCGTTTTGGCGCTATCGGCTTGCGGAAACGGCGTCGGAAGCGACGGCGCAGCCAAGCTTGATGCCCGCGTAGACGCCGCGCTGAACTACCTGGATGTAAACTTCCCAGGAACCCGTGATCTTCGTGAAAAATCTGTCGGTATGCTTGTCATGCCTCTAATCACAGAGGCTGGCTTTGGCATCGGTGGTGCCTATGGCCGCGGCGCACTTCGCGTGAACGACATTTCCGTTGATTATTACTCCGCGGCACAGGCAAGCTTCGGTCTTCAAATCGGTGCTCAGCAGTACGCCCACGTCCTGTACTTCATGACAGAAGAGGCACTTGCAGAGTTTCGTGCGTCTTCTGGTTGGGCCGCAGGTGCGGACGTCGAGTATGCCGTTAATGACCGTGGCGCGAACCTATCAGCGGAAACAACGACAACGCTATCACCCGTGATTGCCGTGGTGTTTGGACAAGCTGGGTTGTTGGCAGGCGCATCTGTCGAAGGCACCAAGTACTCCCGTATCATCCCTTAGGTGTTCGAAATCAGTTAGTTGAGGGGCTATTCTCAACTAACTGATTTTAAATCAAAGCGCTTCAAGTCGCTTGAAAAGACTGGAGGTGTCCCAACGGCCACCTCCCATTTTTTGCACGTCCTTGTAGAATTGATCGACAATCGCGGTGATTGGCAGGCTGGCCTCGATCTCGTTCGCTGTCTGCAAACAAATCCCCAAGTCCTTGCGCATCCAGTCAACAGCAAATCCGTGATCAAAATGGTCATCCAACATGGTCTGATAACGGTTTGACATCTGCCAAGACCCAGCGGCACCCTGTGAAATCACCTCAACGACAGATCGGCCGTCCAATCCCGCCTTGTTCGCGAAATGAAGTGCCTCGCTTAGCCCCTGAACAAGCCCTGCGATCGCAATCTGATTGCACATCTTTGTCATTTGTCCTGCACCGCTTTCGCCAATGCGCCGACAAATCTTTGCATATGCCTGCATGATTGGCTCGGCGCGTTCATAAGCGCCTAAATCACCACCACACATGATCGACAACTGGCCATTTTCGGCACCCGCTTGGCCGCCGGATATCGGCGCATCGACAAAGGAAACATTTACAGCGTCCGCAGCCGCATAAAGCTCTCGCGTCACTGCCGCGGAGACGGTTGTGTGGTCCACAAAAACCGATCCTGGCTTCATCCGGGCAAAAGCGCCGTCTTCGCCAAGGCACACCGACCGCAAGTCGTCATCGTTACCGACACACGCCATGACAAAGTCTGCACCTTCTGCCGCCTCCCTGGGCGTACCTTTTGCACTGCCGTCATACTGGGCAGCCCAGGCTTCAGATTTTGCAGAGGTTCTGTTGAAGACGGTGACGCTATGGCCTGCCGCGGTCAAATGTCCCGCCATTGGGTACCCCATAACACCCAGGCCTAAAAATGCACACGTCGCCATAGCTTACTCCCTTGTCTTTCAATCCTTAGAGCGCTTTACCTAAATGACAGTCACCCGCAGTCAACAAGGCATTCATGCTTCGTCTATTTCGCTGGCTCATTCGCATCGCGACGGTCCTCATTGTCTTTTGCATTGCGACCGTCGCCGTCCTTTATTGGTTTTTCTCTCGGTCTATCCCTGACTACTCCGAAGACTTTACAGTTGCTGGGATAAACGCGCCTGTCGAAATTGTTCGTGACAATGCAAATGTTCCTCACATCTTCGGTCAGTCTGACAACGACGTGTACTTTGGCCTCGGCATGTCTCATGCACAAGACCGGCTTTGGCAGATGCTGCTTCTGCGGCGCACCGCTCAAGGAAGGCTTAGTGAGCTCTTCGGGCAAAGCACAGTTTCGACAGATCGATTTCTACGACGCCTCGATTTGTACCCGCTTTCGGTCAGATCTGTTGCCGCGCAGGACGACTACACCCGCGAAGCGCTAGAAGCTTACTCAGCAGGTGTGAATGCCTGGTTGAAAGAAATAAACGAAGGTGCCCGTGGGCGTGGCGCGCCGGAATTTTGGCTTTTCGAGCCGAATATCGCCCCTTGGCAACCTGCAGACAGCATAGCGATTGGCAAGCTAATGGCGCTGTCGCTTACGGATCATGCTCGCGATGAAATTGAGCGTGCGCAGGTCTCGCAGCTCCTTCCTGAGGCGCGCGTCGCCGACATTCTTCCTGATACCCCGGGTCAAGCGACCGCGTCACTTCCAGAGTACGCTTCGCTCTTTGATGCGCCGCTTCCGAAGCTTGCAAAAATTGCCGAAAGCGAAAAAAGCTTTCTCTCCCCTATTAAGCCGCGCGGACGTTCTGGCGCCTCCAATGTGTGGGCGGCGACGCCTAGCAGGTCTGCGGCGCGCAGCACGCTTCTCGCGAACGACCCGCACCTCGAACTC
>CAZMRS010000137.1:0-6516 GCA_964568435.1 uncultured Boseongicola sp.
GCCCGCATGCCTGACATAATCTCCTGAAAATAATGCAGATTGTGCCAGGTCAGGAGCATGCCCGAAATCATCTCCCCCGCGCGGAACACATGGTGCAAATAAGCCCTTGAGTACCGCGAACACGCCGGACAGGTGCAGTCTGCATCCAATGGCCTTGGATCTTCCGCATGCCGAGCATTCTTGATGTTCACCACTCCGCGCCGCGTAAACGCCTGCCCTGTGCGGCCAGAACGCGACGGCAGCACACAATCCATCATGTCGATCCCACGCTTCACCGCACCGACAATGTCATCCGGTTTCCCGACGCCCATCAAATACCGGGGCTTGTCCTTGGGCAGCTGCTCAGGCGCAAAATCAAGGCAGCCAAACATCGCCTCCTGCCCCTCACCAACAGCAAGACCACCAACCGCATAACCATCAAATCCGATGGACGTCAGCGCCTCCGCACTCTCAGCGCGCAAGTCCTCTTCCAAACCGCCCTGCTGAATACCAAACAACGCATGCCCGGGCCGATCCCCAAACGCCTCTCGCGACCGTGCCGCCCAACGCATCGATAGGCGCATGCTGTCCTCAAGCCGCGCCCGATCTGCAGGCAGCGCTGGACACTCATCGAAACACATGACGATGTCCGACCCCAACATCCGCTGAATCTTCATCGACCGTTCAGGTGTCAGCTCATGCTTCGACCCATCGATGTGGCTTTTGAACGTGACGCCCTGCTCGGTAAGTTTGCGCAGATCAGACAGGCTCATCACCTGAAACCCGCCCGAATCCGTTAGGATCGGACGCCCCCAGTTCATGAACTTGTGCAAACCGCCCAGTCGCTCGATCCGCTCCGCAGTCGGACGCAGCATCAGATGATACGTATTGCCAAGCAAGATATCCGCGCCCGTCGCGCGCACACTCTCTGGCAACATTGCCTTTACAGTCGCAGCCGTCCCCACAGGCATAAAGGCAGGCGTGCGAATTTCACCGCGCGGCGTCGAAATAACACCCGTTCGTGCACGCCCATCCGTCGCTTTCAGCTCAAAAGAAAACCTCTGCGCCATCGTTCGCCTCTGGTTCCGTCCTAGGCGGCGGCCATAACAGGGTTCCTACCACGAAGTCCACCAAAGCAAATGGGGCCACGGAGAACCAAACCGTCCCGCAGGGCTGCGTTGAAATCACACAGGCCATCTGACATTTTTACAGACCGCTTCCGGGTTTACCCGCTCGGATCATTTCCTATATAAAGACTCAAGAAATCAGGCCGGGTAGACCAATGAACACCTCTGCACCCATGGAAGGCGCACCGCTGATCAAGCCGTCGTCCACAGATCATCCGCTCCACGAAGCCATCGTGGACGCCTGCCGTTCCGTGTTCGACCCCGAGATCCCGGTGAACATTTACGACCTCGGCCTCGTCTATACGATCGAGATCGCAGACGACAACGCCGTCACGGTCATCATGACACTCACAGCCCCCGGCTGCCCCGTTGCAGGCGAAATGCCGGGATGGGTCGCTGACGCGGTCGAACCGCTGCCAGGTGTCAAATCGGTTGATGTCGAACTGACCTGGGATCCACCCTGGGGTATGGACATGATGTCTGACGAGGCGCGCCTCGAGCTCGGCTTCATGTAATCCAATGGCGTCCGAAAAAGAGAAGATGATCGCAGGGGAGCTCTACCTCCCCGGAGACCCCGAGCTGGTGGCCGACCGCCAACGCGCTCAGGAACTCATGCACGCGTATAACCAAACAATCATCGGCGATCCGACCCGTAAACAGCTACTCCAAGAGCTTCTCGGAAGCGGGTCAGAAACCGCAGCGCTCCGCCCGACGTTCTCGGTCGACTACGGATATAACATCTTTCTCGGCGAAGGCGTGTTCATGAACTATGGCTGCGTCGTCCTCGACATCTGCCCGGTTCGCATAGGTGACAACACGCAGATCGGCCCAAACACGCAAATTCTGACCGCAGACCACCCTCGCGACGCCGAAACTCGCGATAAGGGGCTAGAGTTTGGCCAACCAATCACCATCGGCCGCAATGTCTGGATCGGCGGCGCCGCTCTTATTCTTCCCGGCGTAACCATCGGTGACGACGCCATCATCGGTGCAGGTGCCGTTGTGACGCGCGATGTCGCGCCCGGGGTAACAGTTGGCGGAAATCCCGCCCGCGTGCTTGTCTCAAACAAGCCGCACGCTTAAATTGTGATGTGAAGGAGACGTTCCATGTTCGCCATTCCCGGCAAGCAAGCCGTTCAAATGACACCCGCCGCCGTACGCCACATCAACAAGCTGATGGAGCGTGAGGGTCACGCTGGCTTGCGCATTGGCGTCAAAAAGGGTGGCTGTGCGGGCATGGAATACACCATGGATTTCGCCAACGAGGTCGACCCAATGGACGAAGTCGTCGAACAAGGCGGTGCACGGGTCATGATCGCCCCCATGGCGCAGATGTTCCTCTTCGGCACGGAAATCGACTACGAAACCTCACTCCTCGAAAGCGGCTTCAAATTCCGCAACCCAAACGTCGAAGACGCTTGCGGCTGCGGGGAGAGCATCAAGTTCAAAGACGTCGAAGAACTTGCGGCCGAACGTGAAGCTGCCTCTAAATCTTAATTCTGTTTAACTTCGTGTTTAATCGCGCCTCGATCCAACGAGGCGCTTGACGAACCTGTTCCAGCTTGCGATTCCGCCCGTGAAGCACGTTTTGGCATCACAAAAGGGAACAGACATGACCAAGCTCGCAGCAGGCAACTGGAAAATGAATGGCACTGCGGAAGCGCTGGCCGAGATCAAATCGCTCGCCGCCGCCCACCCGAGCCCTGGCTGCAACGTCCTGATCTGCCCGCCTGCAACGCTGCTTTCGCGCATGTCCGAGGCGACCGAAGGCACCGCCATCGCGACTGGCGGCCAGGATTGCCACGCAAATGCCTCCGGAGCGCATACAGGCGACACATCAGCCGAAATGATCGCAGATGCTGGCGGGTCTTACGTCATCACAGGCCACTCCGAGCGTCGCGCCGACCACGGCGAAACCGATGCCGATGTTGCCGCCAAAACCTCTGCCGCATGGCGTGCTGGCCTGACGGCAGTTGTCTGCGTTGGTGAAACCCTCGCCGAACGTGAAGCGGGCCAAACCATCGACATTGTTGGCGGGCAACTCGCCGGCTCCGTCCCTGAAAGTGCAACAGCCGCCAACACCGTCATCGCCTATGAACCCGTCTGGGCCATCGGCACCGGAAAGGTGCCAACACTCGACGAAATCGCAGCCGTCCACGCGGATATCCGCACGCGTTTGACCGATCGCTTTGGCGACGAAGGCGCCGCCATGTCGATCCTATATGGTGGCTCGGTAAAACCATCCAATGCAGACGAGATCTTCTCGGTAGCCGACGTCGACGGTGCCCTCGTCGGCGGCGCGTCCCTCAAGGCCGAAGACTTCAGCGGCATCATCGCGGCGCTTGAACGCGCCTGACAACACCTGCGCCTCATTACGTCTCACCCTTTCAAAATACCTCGGGGAGTGTGAGGGGCAGCGCCCCTCACCTTAGTCCTCCGACCACTCTGCCGACTGCATCTCCCGCAGTCGGCTCGCCGTCCGTTCAAACTCGAAGCTGCCCTCACCCTCTAGATAGAGGTTTTCCGGCGTATCGGCCGCCGTCGCGATCAACCGTGTCCGTGCTTCATAGAGCGCATCAATCAGCGTCACAAAGCGCCGCGCCTGATTGTAGTTTTCGCTCGAAAGCCGTGGGATATCTTCAAGGATCAGCACCCGTACAGCCTCTGCCAGGGCCAGGTAGTCTGCAGGCCCCAAAGGCTGGCCGCAAAGATCAAAGAACCTTGCACGCGCCACCCCATTGGCAAAACCGGGGATCATCACATCGCGACCCTTCACCTTCAACGTCAACGGCGCGCCACCATCAGGTGCAAACCCAGCCCAAAGCTCTTCGATAGCCTCTCGGGCCGCACCGTCAGCAGGCGAGAAGTACGTCTTGGCCCCCTCCAAGCGGTCCTGCCGATAATCTCGGGGCGACGCCAACTCCCACACCACCATCCGTTCGCGTATCAATTCAATGAACGGTAAAAACAACTGGCGATTAAGACCATCCTTATACAAGTCCCCCGGTATCCGGTTCGACGTCGTCACCACCGTCACACCCTTTTCGAACATCCGCTCGAATAGACGCCCGACGATCATCGCATCCGCAATCTCGGTGATCTCCCTCCCATCGAGGCAAAGCAATTTGATGCCCGACGCCAGATCATCCGCCACGGGCTTGATGGCATCATCAACGCCCGTTTGTCGCGCTGCATGAAGCGCCGCCTGAACCTCCTGCATAAACGCGTGGAAATGGACCCGGCGGCTTTTTTCGATGCCGGCGACCCCGTGAAACAAATCCATCAACATGGATTTTCCCCGACCAACACCGCCCCATAGGTACAAGCCCTTAACGGGCTCCGCCTGCTTCTTGGCAAAAACCCAACCGAGCGAGCCGCCCTTTTTCTCCGCCGCCGCCGCGATTTCAACGGCGATCCGATCCAACTCGGGCAAAACCGCAACTTGCGCAGGGTCCGCAGTCAGATGGTCCGCGTCAATTTTCTTGCGATACGCTGTGGTTACAGGATCTAGCCGTGCCATGCCTTCGCAAAAAGCATGCGCACTTCAAAATGAAAAGCCCCGTCACGCACCTGTCGTGACATCGTGAGCGTAAAGCCAATCAAAGCTCTTCAATGGCAGAACCGGGGCAACGGTCCCAGCCAGCCGCAAAGCCGAATGTGCCGCGAGCCGAACCGGCCCCGAGTGCAAGTGGTAATTCCGCGCATTTGCTGTCGCGGCATCGACAACGCGTGACACGCGCCTACGCCGCTTCTCCTGATACGACCTCAGCGCCTCGTCTAATGGATGCGATGACACCTCCTGTGCCAAGACCCAGGCATCTTCCAATGCCATATTCGCCCCTTGCGCCAAAAACGGCAGCGTTGGATGGGCCGCATCCCCCAAAACCACCTGCCGCCCTGAATGCCAGCGATCCGCCACACGGTGCCGGAACAGCCCCCAGAGGAAGCAAGTCTCGACATCTTCCAACCACCCTCGTGCTCGCGGATTGAAAGTCACGAAAGCACTGCGCAAGTTTGCAGGGTGATCGTCATGGCTCCAGCCCTCATCTGCCCAGGCATCACGCTCCTCGACAGCCACAATATTTCGGAAGCCCCCCGGCAAAGGATAACTTACCAAATGACGCCCAGGCCCCATATGAACCTCCGCCACCGGCGGTCCTTCCCCCTTAATCAGGGCGCGCCATGCGACCTGCTTTGTAAAAAACGGCTTTGACGCCTCATCCACCCGCGCCCGCACCTTTGAGTGCAAGCCGTCCGCACCGACAAGCAAGTCGTCGCCGGGTAGAGCCGCCCCTTCGGGCGGTGGCGCAATCTCGCGATCCGTCTCCACCAGCACGTCATTTTCGCGCGCCGCTTCAATCAGAACGTCAATCAACCGCGCGCGATGCACAAACCGCCAATTCATCTCAGGGCGATGTTTTGCGAGGTCGAGCGTCAGGACGTCTCGACCGGTCAAACCATCAATCAACCGAACGGCCGTCGCCTTGAATGAAATATCTTCAAGCGCCTCGGCCGCTCCCAGTGCCCGTATCACCGCTATGCCGTTGGGCGACACCTGAATGCCCGCGCCAACTTCTCCAATCTCCGCCGAACGCTCGGCCACCGTCACCTTGTGACCCGAGCGCGCAAGTGCGATCGAGGCCGCCAATCCGCCGATCCCTGCCCCTGCAACAGTGATTTTCATGGCCCCGTCCACACTGGTCTTTCCTCGGTCACCGCCTTCTTCTGGACCAAAGTCTAGGTCGATGCACCAACTTAACCTTGATCCGCATCAAAGCGGCAACCGTTGCTCCGCCAATTCCACAAAGAAAGAGCACCCAGCCGGGATCACCTCATCGTTGAAGTTATACTTCGCATGATGCAGCGGCGCGCTCTCGCCGATCCCAAGGTGGATGTACGCCCCTTTGGACGCGTTCACCATGTAGCCAAAATCTTCACCCCAAAGGTAAATCGGTGCCTCATCACATGCCCCGGTCACCGCCCTGGCAGCCTCCGCGGCGAACTCCGTCTCAACAGCACCATTCACCATTACCGGATAGCCTTCCCTGATGACGGCCTCGCAATCCGCCCCCATAGCCACCGCGACACCTTCCGCAATCGCAACAATCCGACGTTTGGCAAACTCGCGATTGGCCTCTGTCATGGTCCGAAGCGTCCCCTTAAGAACAACCTCCTCGACAATCACATTGTACGCCGTCGTCGATGTCTCAAAAGACGTCACCGACACCACCACCTGATCCAGCGGATCAATCTGCCGCGACACGATACTCTGCAAAGCCGTCACAACATGAGACCCAACAACAACCGCATCCACGGTCTGATGAGGCTGCGCCGCATGGCCAGCTTTGCCCCGGATGGTGATCGTCAGTTCGTCGGTCGAGGCATAAACCGGCCAGGGACGGATCGCGAC